>CAYWTT010000183.1:0-7239 GCA_964461245.1 uncultured Prolixibacteraceae bacterium
CTGATATTCGAGTTCGCCCATCGCTGTAACCGTATTATCGAAAAAGCTGACCATGTGCTGAACCCCATAGTAAGATGGCCTTTTATAAATGAATTCGTGTAATAAGTTAGAGCGAATCAGTCCAAACGATTGCAACATGTTTGAATAACGAAGATCAATAATGGTGAAGATTGACGAGGGTATGTTTCTCACCCTGTCTCCAGCCATACGGCGTAAATCCCATTTTGCCTGACTATACTCCGTCCAGGGATAATAGTCGAGGGCATGTGTCCATTCCAATTGCGAAGGACAGCCTACTTCTCCCTGATATATCTTATAATCAGGATTGTATGATTTTAATAGTTTAATAAATTCATTAAGAATAGGGTAACAATCATCAGGATTGTATCTATAAGGATGATAGGCCCAGTAATCAACCAGATTTAATTTACCCCGGGACTTCAGAGCTTCCAGTAATTCTTTAATGCCAGGTTCGTGAGTTTCCCACAATATTTCACCAAGAATAACGGATTCTGGTTGAATTTTCCGGATGAGTTCGGCAGTTTTGATTAATAACAAGGCATAATCTTTCTCCTGTCCATACGGTTCGTTCCAGACTTCCCATTCATGTACAACATTCTTATACCTGTTGACGGTTATTTCCACATACTTCAACCAGGCAGCCATTGCATCTTCAGAATTTACCAATGCTGCTACTCCTGCCCCCAAATTTAAGTCGGATCCGTACAGCGGATTTCCATAGCATAAACAAATCCAGGGTTTGATTGTTTGTTCGTTAAGGCCATACACACAACTGTCGAGCCATTCGAAGTTGTAAATCCCTTTTTGTTTTTCGCATTTGGCCCAACCGCTTTGCAGTCTGGCATGTTTGATGCCAAGTTCGCCTAAATATTCTTTATAAACACTAAATTTTGCCTGATCGCGATCCAGTGTTTCACACCCCACCGACCATAAGGAAGATTGTATATCTTTTGAATGTTTTACCTCGATCTGTCCGATTAACTTTAGGTCAGGCCCTGATGATTTCATTTTTTCCCAGGTATAACAACGATATCCCTTTGTTTGCCCTGTAACCAGGGTTGTCAAAATAAAGAAACCAGCCAGAAGTAAGAGAACAGTTCTTTTCATTGTTGATGTAAATTACAGGTTGAATGGTATGTGAACGATGTTATTTCCTGATGATGGGCAGAACAATGGCTGAAGGATATTCGGCATTGTGGTAAATAATTTGTTCAGCTTTCACTAAAGTTGTATCAGTAGCAAAATAATTCCCGGTATTCAAATTTCTGTCAAATCTAGGAAAATTACTGCTTGAAATTTCCACCCTGATTTTATGCCCTTTTTTAAACACATTGCTTGTTGCCCATAAGTCAATTTTATATTCGTAAATCTTTCCAGGTTCGATGTTGGAGGGAGGAAAGGATGGATTGCGGTGATCCGCTCTTATAATCCCCTCGCATATCCGAATGGCTCTTCCATCTGGGTATACATCCACCAGTTTGGCAGTAAAATCCGTATTTTTAGCTGAACTTGAAGCGTAAACAACGGCATTGACCGGACCGGTTACTTCAACATCTTCCAGAAGTGGATTCGTATCATATATCAGGACATCGTTACGCGTTTCGACAGGACGCTGATCATACGGACCCATGGACCCTATTGTTGGGACGGGATTTTCAGGATCATAAATGTACCTGTCGGCCTTTGGATCATTTGACGGTATAGTATCCATCGAACCATTACCCGAAAGGGTGTTTGCATTACCCCCACTGTGAAAATAGAATTTCTGATAATCGGTTCTGGCAAGAGGCCATTCGTTTTCGTACCGCCACCGGTTTTCCCCCATTACAAATATTTTGACAGGAGGCTCATCCAATATTCCATTATCGATCCCCTTCAGTTGATTGTCAAACCATTGCTTCATCATCACCATCTCGTTTAATTCTGCAGATTCACCAAAATCCAGATCTCCCACCTTCCGTTTTCCCAAATTGTGAACCCAGGGACCAATCAGTAATTTCTGCTTTTTCCGGATTTCCGGCAAAATTGACGGGCTGGTCATTTTGATATAATTTGCAATGGTCGCCTTTAAGAATATATCGTACCATCCCCCAATGTTGCAGGCAGAAGCATTAATCCTCGGATATCCATCCCCAATGCATGTCCGGTCCCAATATCGGTCGTGCTCGGGATGAAGCAGCCAGTCCCTGAGAAAAGGTACTTTCCATCCCAGCTTTTTATCCTGATCAATTAATGGAAGGGTCATCAAAATATCGTTGGGTTGTTTTATGATTGAATCCAATACGCAATTGAAAGGTGTTGTCATTTCATAACTCCATAACCCCCAAAGTTCAAGCCGAAAAACTCCATTTTGATAAACCTCATCGTGGAAGTCAGTAAAAGTAATTGAAGGCATCATGGCAATCAAGTAGGGGCTTTGAAGTGGCGACGAAATCCATTGGGTAAAGCCGACATAAGATCCTCCGTAGGTGCCGATCTTTCCATTACACCAAGGTTGTTTCCCAATCCATTGCTGAGTGTCATACCCATCGGGCGCTTCTGACTGCAAAGCATCAAAAACTCCTTCGGATTCGTACCTGCCCCTTGTATCCTGAGTAACAACAGCATACCCACGATTGACAAAATAGTGGGCAAAGCGATTTCCTTTACCTCCGTTTCCATAAGGCGTTCGGGTAAGTAAAACCGGGAACCTGCCAGGCGCATCGGGACGGTAAATGTTGGTGGACAATCTTACTCCATCCCGCATTTCAACTTTAACATCTAATTCTTCAACGACAGAATAGCCCGCTCCCGCTACTTTTTTCTCCTGGCCATAAGAAAGAAAAATGGTAAACCATAGCAGAAAAAAGATTATTCCTGTTGTTCTGAATGTTGTTTCCAACATGATATAGAGGAAATATGGGTTCGATTATTTGCTCGTAATAACGATTCTGTGCTCCGGTCCGGTAACATTTGCAGCGTTTACAACCCGGAATGCCCATTCATACTCCTTTTTCCTGAGTTGCAGGGCTAATGTATCTCCGATGGTTTTCCAGTCACCTGACGGGTATTCCTTCATCTGGTATTCTTTAAAATTTGGTGTCTGAGAAGTAAGATTGATATAGGCCATATTTTTATCAATTTTTATCTCTGAAGCGATTGTGTTTGGTGTCCAGTATATTTTATCCCGGTCCTGCACCAATTTTATAAATTCGGGTTGAGAAAAAGCCCAATGTGGTTTTCCCCCCCAAATCCAGGTATTGTTTTTAAAATACTCATCTTCATACATGATAAGTAATTCCTTATGATTTGGCCAAACAGTAAAAATGTCGTTATAACCATGCCACTCAATCCAGGTATAGGTCTGGGCGCTTCTGACCTTGCCTGTTCCCGTTTCAGGATCAACATCAAAAGGTTCGCGCCCGGGGCCTTTTACTTTGACAATATCCGCTGCCTTATTTTTCAAATACTCATCCCGGATTTCCAACGCTGATAAAGGCACTCCGTTTTTTTCAAAATGATGGTCGTACTTGTTATCCGACAGGAACCATTTGTTGTACGAGTTGAGCCATATCTCATCAATGCCGTGGTGCCCATCTGGTCCTCCTTTAACACCCGGTCCTGCCCCCATTGTCCGGGTGACATAACCGAAAGCATTCATGATTGCATTCTGAATTACCATATAATGTCCACAAGTATATCGATGGCCCCGTAGAGCTGAATCCAGCATGACTTCCACATACCCGTCCCCGGCATATGGGCCTGAGTCATTGATGGCAACGACCGACTTTATCCAGTGACGTAGCAATAATATCCTTTTTAATTCATCTGTTTCGCCGTGGAATATGGTATCTAACTGATATTTTGTGACAAGATGGGAAAATTTAGGGGACGACAAATCCTCTGAACCTTGAAATATGGTATTTGGCTTGAATACAGGATTATCCACCTTCACCAAATGATATTCCTTGCTTGTGCAACCAATAAATAATATGGCCATAGCCACAAACATTGCTTTCATATCCTTACTTTAAAAATGTTTTTACAAATGTAAATATAAATCTTTAATATTACGTTACCTTTCTTATTGAAAATTTTTATTTATTTTTGCCAAATATTACTTTCATGATATAAGCATTCCAAATTTACTTTATGAACCAACACAACGCGTAAAAATGACGATGAAAGGCACAATAGGGATATTATTAATGGTTATAAATTCCATGGGGTCATTCGCAGAAAAGTATGTTTCTGAAATAAAATCTTTGCCTGGAGAGAAGTGGTATGGTGTATATACCGCGAAAGCTCCCTGTGGTACTCCGTTAAAAGACATCCGATTTCAACCCTTCGAGGCCGATACGAAGAAAAGAGATTTGCATTCTGAAAATATGGGCAATCAGGCAGCCCCGCTTCTTTTGTCAAACAAGGGACGTTTTGTGTGGAGCGACCATCCTTTCGCTTTTGAATTTAGAGCGGGCAATCTGATGCTTTATTCGGAAAACGAAAAGATTGAATCCGGTATGGGGGGCAACTGCCTGCGTGATGCCTATATTGCAGTCAAAGACAAACATTTTCCCGCTTCCGGGAAAAACCCAAGTCCATTGATGTTTAGGATGCCGCAGTATAATACCTGGATGGAACTTGGATGCAATCAAAATCAGAAAGACATCATTTCCTATGCAGACCAGATAGCGAAGAACGGTTTTCCAACGGGAGTTTTTATGATCGATGATCTTTGGCAAAAATATTACGGGAATTTTGAATTTGATGCGGCTAAATTCCCCGACCCCAAAGGAATGATAGACTATCTTCACTCAAAAGGCTTTAAAATCATGCTCTGGCTGACCCCTTTTATAAGTCCTGACAGTTATGAGTTTAGAATACTGGAAAAAGAAGGCTGTTTGGTGCTAAAAAGAGAAAGTAACGACCCGGCGCTTATCAATTGGTGGAACGGGTACAGTGCCTGTTTGGATCTGACCCATAGTAAGGCAATGGATTGGCTGAGAAAGCAGTTGACGAACCTGCAACAAAAATATGGTGTTGATGGGTTCAAATTTGATGCCGGAGATTTTTATTTTTATTCGCCGGAGACCACAAATGCAATCGGAACTCAACAGTCTGAATTGTATGCAAAACTGGGAACTGAATTTGATTTTAATGAGTTCAGGGCTTGCTGGAAAATGGGCAATCAGCCATTGGCTCAACGCCTGCAGGATAAAGCTTATTCCTGGGACGATCTTAAATTGCTTATCCCCGATATGGTCTCCGCGGGTTTAATTGGTCATCCTTTTACTTGTCCTGACATGATTGGCGGTGGATTGAGAACTGATTTTGAGGACATCGATTATACCAAATTCGGACAGGATTTAATGGTCCGTTCTGCACAAATCCAGGCATTGATGCCGATGATGCAATTTTCCGTAGCACCATGGCGAATTTTAGATGAAGAACATTTGGCCTTATGCCGGGAAGCAGCTGTGTTCCATTCAAAGATGGGGGATTATGTTTATGAACTGGCGCAAAAGGCCTCACGGGATGGCGAACCGATGGTCCGACACATGGAATATGCTTTTCCTCATCAGGGATTCGAAAACTGTAACGATCAATACATGTTCGGCGATCAATATCTGGTTGCCCCCATGATTAGTCCGGGTGAAATCAGAGAAGTGAAATTACCCCGGGGAACATGGATGGACGATCAGGGCAAATTGTGGATGGGTGGACAAACCATAAGGGTTAAGATACCGCTTGAGCGCCTTTGCTATTTCGTTTTGCAGAAATAGTCAGATTTCCAACAACCTTTAAACAAATCAAATATGAAAATTAACACCACCCTGATCATTCAGTTGTTTTTGACCCCTCTCACGGGTTATCTTTTTCCTTTAAATTCATATGCCCAGAATCCCGATCACTTAGTCGTCATTAAACCTAAGGAAATCAATGATGTTCTGACCAATCCCGGAATGGGATTCATGACCTTTCAAAGGTTCAACGGAGATGATTTAAATGAAGGGATGGGATGGACTGAAGGTTTTCCAATTGACTATCAAACATTTGACGGAGATCTTAACAATAAGAACCATCCGGAAACCACCATCGCCTATTGGAGAATCTATTGGAAATTCATTGAACCTGAAATGGGAAAATACCAATGGCAAATGATTGATAAAGCGCTGGAGGTTGCCAGATCAAGAGGACAAAGCCTTCTTCTGCGTATTGCTCCTTATGGGACTGGAAATGAGACGGATGTTCCTGATTGGTACCGAAAAATTGTAGGGCCAAACAAGAACTGGAAGTACAATAATCCGGCCAATGCCTGGCTGGTAGATCCCGAAGATCCAAGATACAATGAATATTTTGGCGGAATGATCAGGGCATTGGCGGACAGATATGACGGACATCCTGATCTTGAAGCGGTGGATATATCTATTGTTGGCGCCTGGGGTGAAGGTGCTGGATCAGAACTGCTTAGTCAACAAACCAGAGAAAATTTAATCGATGCCTATACTGAATCGTTTAAAAAAACTCCGTTAATTGCTTTGTTAATGGATAAAAAAACAAATATGTATGCAGATTCCAAAATTGCCGTGGGATGGCGTGTTGATTGTCTTGGTGATCTTGGGGTCTGGGCTAAGGAGCAGAATGGCTGGAGCCACATGTTGGATTTTTATCCCAGAGAAATTATAAACTGTCAGGTTCAGGACGATTGGAAAAAATCGCAAATTAGTTTTGAAATTTGTGGTACGTTTTTATCCTGGCGCGATAAACAAAAATACGACCGGGAACAGGTGCAATATATCTTCGATCAAGCGTTAAAGTGGCATATTTCCTCATTCAATGCCAAATCTTCTCCTATTCCTGAAGAATGGCAGGATTTGGTTGACGAATGGCTGAAAAAAATGGGATATCGTTTTATCCTAAGAAGATTCACTTACCCGGAAGAAGTTCGGCGAAACGGGAAGTTGGCATTTACCACCTGGTGGGAAAACAAAGGGGTGGCGCCCTGCTATAAAGAGTACACATTGGGGATCCGGCTGAAAACGAATGGCAGGGAAGAAGTATTTGCAACCGAGGAAAATGTAAAAGACTGGTTCCCCGGGGATATTGTATATGACAATGCCATTTTTATTCCTTTGGATTTCCCCTTGGGGATTTGTGAGGTACAGGTGGCCATTATTGACAAGATGAAACACGAACCCAAAGTAAATCTGGCTATTGAAGGGAAAAACACGGATGGAT
>CAYWTT010000184.1:0-7232 GCA_964461245.1 uncultured Prolixibacteraceae bacterium
CTGCTGATCCCTTTCTCCACCATCCTGGCGGCCGGATTGTCGTTGCTCCGGCATAATGCAGTGGCGGCCTCAATTTTCCCGGTGGTAATATACCCTTTTACCTTGTCCATTAAGCCGGCATCAAATTTACCTGCCTTTTTTATGGCAAAATATCGGTCAATGAAGATATAGACAGCCACAAAAGAAAGCAAAATGATAGGTATCATGACAGGACCTCCTTTCATCGCAAGGTCAAAGAATTTAAGGGATACTCCTTCAGTCTGGGCCCCAAGATTTCCGGCCGCTGCCATTCCGGCTCCGGATGGAATTTGTAAAAGAATATTCATCATATCATTCAGCAATTTTCAGTTGAAACATTAAACAAACGATGTGCCGGTTTTTTTATTATTTCCGGCAAAAATAGTATAAATAATCAGTTGTCGGGAATAGCATAAGACTTTGCTCCCTTTGACCATTAAAGGACAATGGATGCCTGTAAAAATGAATGGAGGATCACTCTTCAAAAAGCTGCTCCAGCCCCCCGATATAATCTTCCATCCATCCATCCCTGATGTTTTCGAATGATTCGTCCGGAATATTGATGTGCCTGATCTCCATACTGGTGCTTTTACCGGAAGGATGCAACTTAATGGTCACCATTGAAGGCTCCTCCTGATCCCCGAAATCCCAGGACTGCACGATCTTGTTGTTTTTTACAAATTCCATATTCCGGCCGGTAATGCTTCCGTCCCATAAAGAGAATTCACTGCCGGGCTCCTCCGACATTACGGCCGGTTCTCCGGTCCATAATTCGATCATCACCGGATTGACCAGCGCATTGTAGACATCTTCAGGCGCTGCATGAAGTGTGACATATTTCTTGAATTCTTTCATCAGCTTATTTCAGATTTTCAAATATAGCTTTTATCCCTGAATAAACCGATTTATTGCCAATCTTTCTACTTTTGCTTCCTAAATTGAGTTTCATGGGCAAGATTCAAAACTATGTAAGGCTGGTGAAGTTTGAACATACCCTGTTTGCTTTGCCTTTCGCACTCACCGGTTTTTTTATGGCTTATATGCAGCCGGAATCCCGTATCAGCTTGAAGCTACTGGGGCTGGTGCTCCTGTGCATGGTTTTTGCCCGTAATGCGGCTATGGGATTTAACCGTTTTCTAGACAGGAGGTTCGACCAGCAAAATCCCCGGACTGCCACCAGGGAGATCCCCAAAGGGATCATCTCCCCCCGGTCTGCCCTCCGGTTTGTTTTGGTAAATGCCCTGCTTTTCATGTTGACCACCTGGTTTATCAACCGGCTTTGCTTTTACCTCTCCCCGGTAGCCCTTTTTGTGATTCTGTTTTACAGTTATACCAAACAGATCACTTCTCTTTGTCATTTTGTGCTAAGCCTGGGACTTGCCATAGCCCCCGTAGGGGCCTATCTGGCCGTTACTTCTGCGTTCGACTGGCCTCCGCTGCTGCTTGGTTTTATGGTCTTTTTCTGGGTCAGCGGATTTGACATTATCTATGCCCTACAGGATGAGGAGTTTGATAAAGATTTGAATCTGAAATCCATCCCTGCCTGGATAGGAAAAAAGAGAGCCTTGCTGATTTCAGGTTTCGTTCATTTTTTATCGGCAGTGATTGCTGTTGCCCTTGCTGCCATCATGAAAGCAGGAATCTTCCACCTGGCAGGTGCCTTTGTTTTTATCAGCCTGTTGTTCTACCAGCATCTTATTGTGAAACATGACGACCTGAGCCGGGTCAATGCAGCTTTTTTTACCACCAACGGAGTAGCCAGTGTTTTGTATGCCGTTTTCGTAATCACTGACATGCTGGTTATTTAACTTCCCTGGCCCTTACCATCCTGTGGTTTATCATATAGGTAAATCCGATGGTGAAAAATTCCTTGAACTGTAACTTCGGTTCCCGTATTTTTTTCCCCTGCGAGTCGAGAACCGGATTGCCTTCTTTATCCAGTTTGTCAAACAGGACCTTGCTGTCGTAAATGGCATTGGTCATCACCTGCATGGTAATATAATTGGTGAGTTTGATATTCAGGTTGTTCTCCCAGTTCATGTCAAACTCGGTGAATGGAGCCAGATAATTGATAAACATCTTGTACTTGGTTTCAAAGGATATCTCGGGTGACAGGCTCTTTTTCAATGAGAAGTCCGTGTTAAGACCGGGTTGCCAGTAATAGGTCTTCCCCGGATCGATCCCGAAATTAATTTTGTCCACTTTCAGCGTATCTCCAACAAAAACCAGTTTGGAGGTTAAAGGTGAGATCAGCAGCGATAAGTTCTTGTTGGGTTTGTAGTCAAGACCGATTTTGAACATGAAGCGGGCGGGTGCCAGAAAACCCGAAACCGGTTTACTTACATCGGGGTATGAATAGCCATTGAAAAACTGGGTTTCAAAATCGGCTTCCGCACTGTAATACCATTTTTGAAAAGCGGTTATTCCAAGCCTTGATGTCATTTCCAGTTTGTCGTCATTTTTCTGAATATCTCCGTCCCCGGGCTTGATCCAGCCGTTCCTGACCTCGGCACTGTTCTCCCATTTCATCCTGTCGGAAGAATAGTTGGCATATCCTTTCATCACCACCAGGATAGACATCGAACTTTTACCCCCCTTTTTCCAGTTATTCAGGTAGGTTTGGGTAAAACCGGCATTTCCCGTTCCGCCGAGGGTCCAGGGAGTATATGGCTGGTACTTTTTACCCACCTTTTCCAATGCGGCAGAAGAACGGTTCAGTGAGCTGAAGTCAAAATCATTGACGGCATCCTGTTTGAACCGGGAGAAAATCTCCTGGTCTTCGATGACCAGCTGCATGCTGTGCTTATCTATGTTTTGGATCAGAACGGACAATGAATCGTTCTGCTGGTTTTTCAGCCATATCCGGGTAAAAAAACTGCCTGCATTGCTCAGCACCAGGGAAGAGGAGGAACGGGTCAGGTTGACCAGGTTCACCGTAGAATTGTCAATGAAGTCGGCAAAACCGGAAAGCCAACCGGCAGCCTGAAGCACAGAATCGTTTACCGCACTTATTGCCTGATCATTATAAAATTTGACTACCTGGCTGTTGTTCCTTTTCACCGCTTCCATTTTCTGGGTTTTGGCAAACATCAGCCTTTCATTTATCAGCATCTGGCGGTAATCTTCAGCTATTTTCCGGTGGGCAGCTTCTATCAAAGAGTCATTGTACTGCAGCCGCTTTTGTTCCACATATTGACTCCGGATGCTGTCAAGCCGGAGGATGCGGCGAAAATCTTCCGGCTTTTGAATCCTGTTGTCCGGAATTCCTCCGGTCACCCGCAGTGAATCTGGCAGGGTGTATACCCCGTCGGTAAAAAGCTGCATACCCAACCCCTCCGGAATGAGGGCCACTTCGTTTTCCGCATTTCTGATTACCTCGACAGGGACCATGACCGGACGATGCAAATATTCCTGTTTCACCTCAGCTTCCAGGGAGGCGATTTCACTCAGAAGCTGTTTGTGTGAGATATATCCCGGCATAAAGAGACTGTCGGGAGCATCTTCCGGATAACGCACCACAAGCGGAATTCCGGTTGGTTTCTTGATTTGTCTGAAATGGTTGATAATTGTATCAATCGGTTCATTCTCTATAAACTGGATCAGCCCATAAAGACGTTTCTCTGTCAATGGATCCGTAAAGTGCCAATTCGAACCGGTCGACAAGTATCTTTTGATAATATGCAGATTGTATTCCAAAGAGTCGGTATATCTCTGTTCGCTTTCCGTCTGGGCTGACATCCGGGAAGGGAAAAACATGAAAAGGGGGATTATCAATAAGTATCTCAGTTTCATTGATAACAAATATTATTAGTTCAAAAACGCAAAAATAATTCCTTTCGTATCAGTATAATGAAAAATCAGGCCTTTCGTTACCCAATTTCAGGGAATGATAATAAATAAAGTGCCCAAGTGAGGGGGGATAGGGCCTATGGTCAGAACCGGATATTCAGTATTCGGGGTCCGGATCCAACATCCGAAAACCCGGCGTCGGGTTTGCAGGATTATTCCCAATCGGAATAGGGTTTTTGTGACAACCGTGCGTTGTAATATCTAGGATCGTTGGTCACTTCTTCACCCAGCCATTCAGGGTGGCTGTATGGCTGGTCTTCCTTTTCAAGCTCCACTTCCGCCAGCAGCAATCCCTTGTTATTTCCAAGGAACTCATCCACCTCCCAGCGGATCCCCTCAAAAACCACCCTGTGTCTGATCTTTTCAATCGGGTGGGGAAGGACCAGCCTGAAAAGCTCTTCTGCATCGGCAACGGGTATCCGGTATTCGAATTCAGGACGGGTAATCCCTTCTACCCTTCCCTTGATGGTGATCCAGGCTTTGTTCCCTTCCCTTCTGATGCGAACCACCCGGTCGGGATCCACCGACAAATAGCCCTGCTTTATGATGATATCGGATCCGCTCTTTGGAAACAATTCAGGTTTTACGAGAAATTTCCTTTCAATTTCTTTCATTTCTGACAAATTTGGGTAAAATTAGCAATCTCTAAGTATTTATATCATGATCACGAGAGAAGAAGCCATCCTTTTATTGGATGAAAATATCCGGTCAGAAAACATGAAGAATCACTGTTATGCCAGCGAGGCGGTGTTGCGGGCCCTGGCCCGGAGATTGGGAAGAGATGAGGACGAATGGGGACTTGCCGGGCTTTTACACGATATTGATGTGGAAACTACCGGAGCCGATCCTTATACACACGGGCCATACGCTGCCAGGTTACTGGAAGGAAAAGTCACTCCTGATGCCCTGGATGCCATTGTCATGCATAATGAGATCGCAACTGGAAAAGAACGTTATACCGAATTTCAGCATGCCTTAGCCGCCGGGGAAACCATCACTGGATTGATCACGGCCACCACATTGGTGTATCCGGATAAAAAAGCAGCTTCCGTAAAAGTGAAATCGATCATCAAGCGGATGAAGGAAAAGGCTTTCGCCGCTTCTGTCAGACGGGAGGTGATCCTTGAATGTGAAAAGATCGGCCTACCTCTGGACGAATTCGCCGGAATATCCCTGGAAGCCATGCAAGGCATCAGTAGTCAGATAGGCTTGTAAATAAAAAGCGGGAACCCTGGTCCGGGCTCCCGCTTTTTAAAAGCGGTAAGCTGGGGAACGTGGCTAAAGCTCAAACATGCCATTAGCTTCCGGTTGGTACAAAATTCTGGTAATTCTGACTTTTTTCTTCCCGGCAGGGACCGTAAATTCAATTTCGTCTCCTGCCCGGCAACCAATTAATGCGCATCCCAACGGGGATAAAACCGACAATTTCCCGTTTTTAAAATCGGCAAGTTGAGGATAGACCAGTTTGAAAACCATTAACCTGCCTAAGCTGGTGTCTTCGACTTCAAACTCCGAATTCATTGTGATGAAGTCGGAAGATATTTTTTGCGAATCAACCATTTTTGCTTTTTCCAGTTCAACCCGGAGCGCCTCCAGATTAGAAACCTTTTCCCTCTTTTCTGTCAAAAAATGATTGATCAGCGTATGTAGCCGCTGATAATCCTGATGTGTGATCTGCATTTGTGTTTTCATTGTTAAATGGTATAAAAAAATAAAAACCCGGTTCCCCTGGGAATCGGATCCGGGTTAAAGATAATCATTCATTCCGATATTGCCAAATTGTATGACGGATATAAGTAGCGAATAACTATTTTTACAGCTTCAAATATTATTAATTCAGTGCAGAACGACAGAATACCAGCAACGGTTCCCACCCGTTTTTTTGATGTGATCATGGCCCTTTTTGTGGCCGTGCTGCTTATTTCCAATATCGCCTCATCAAAAATTCTGGTTCTTTGGAAATTCACTTTTGACGGAGGAACACTTTTATTTCCCCTGAGCTATATTTTTGGAGATATCCTCACCGAAGTTTATGGTTACCGGCGTTCCAGAAAAGTGATCTGGACCGGCTTTTTTGCTGCTTTGCTGATGTCACTCACTTTATGGATTGTCCAGATATTACCCCCTGCTGCAGATTGGCCCAATCAGCAGGCATATGAATCCCTGATCGGTTTTATCCCACGGATCGTGATCGCCAGCCTGATGGCCTATTTCGCCGGGGAGTTTACCAATTCATCGATCCTTTCGAAACTGAAAGTCAGGATGGAAGGGAAAAAGCTGTGGATTCGGACCATCGGTTCCACCCTGGTGGGAGAGGGTATTGATACCATCCTGTTCTGCACCATCGCCTTTTACGGGGTGTTGCCATTCAACCTGCTTGTCAGTGTGGTCTTATCCAATTATATTTTTAAATGCGGTATTGAAATATTATTTACGCCGGTTACTTATAAACTGGTGCACTTTCTCAAGAGAAAAGAGCAGGTCGACGTTTATGACCGCGGGATAAGTTACAATCCCTTCACTTTCAGTGATTAGCCCTTGCTTATGCGGACCTGGTTCCTTCCCTGAAGCTTTTTTTTAAGGAAATCCGTACCTTTAACAAAATTCACTGATCATGGCCTTATCTGACAAACCTATCCTTTCAGATCCGATGATTACCCCAGACCATGCGCTTTTAAAAACCATTCTGGGCGATAAAATGGGCTGGTGGGATACCATTATGGATCATACCATAGCAAATTATCCCTCAGTAACTCCTGTATGGAAGTATTACAACGATGGAAAGCAGTGGCTGTTCAGATTAATGAAAAAGAAAGACACCCTGTTTTGGACAAGCCTTGTTGAAGACACTTTCAGGATTACCTTCTATTTTCCCGACAGGGCAGAGCAGCTCATAGAAGCCAGCAACCTGCCTGCCAGAATGAAAGAGGAATTTGTCAACGGCAGGCGATATGGCAGGATCCGCGGATTGACCGTCAGAATGGAATCGGAGGAAGATTTGGATAAAGTGCGGGAACTGATTGGCATCAAATTTCAGGTCAAATAATCCGGATAACAGGAAATTTAGCCGGAAGAATTGTTACTCTGCTGAGTACATTTCTTTTTCAATATTAATTTCGTGTTAAATGAAGGTTATTTCTTAATTATTTTCATGAAAAACCTGATTTTACTTTCAGATTTCCCTGGCATTTCAAATTAATTTCTACATTTGTTGTCACAGAGATCTTTATACAGATGAGTCTATTTAGTATGAATATTGTACTTGTGGGTGTAGTCATTCTAAGCGACAGCTGAGGAAGGCTTATTCATTGTACAAACTAAATATTACAGAGGCCTTTCTCAGACAACGGGGAAGGTTTTTTTTT
>CAYWTT010000185.1:0-7190 GCA_964461245.1 uncultured Prolixibacteraceae bacterium
GAGGTTTTTCCGGTGTGGGGACATGGTCGGTTGCAGCGGTGGCCTGGGCAGGCTCGCTGGCTGTCATGCTGCTGGTGTTGGCTGTTTCGGCCAGAGTGAACGACAATACCACTGTTTTAATACTGGGACTCCTTTTCACCAGCGGGGCAGGTGCCATTGTCAATATATTGCAGTATTTCAGCAGTGAATCGATGTTGAAGGCCTTCATTGTCTGGACTATGGGTAGCCTGGGATCGATCACCACCGGACAGTTGTCGGTAGTTTTGCCTGCTGTGATGGTCGGCGTTTTACTGGCATTTCTCAAAATGAAAGATTTGAATGCCTTTCTGTTGGGAGAGACCTATGCCCGCTCCCTTGGAGTTAATATCCATTTGAGCAGGCTGATCATATTCCTGGGGGCCAGTCTGCTTACCGGCACCATTACTGCATTTTGCGGGCCGATAGGATTTGTCGGGATTGCGGTACCCCACCTGGCCCGGGTAATCTTCCGGAGCTCAGATCATCTTGTATTGCTGCCGGCTTCGATTCTGCTCGGTGCCGATGCCATGTTGCTGAGCGATATCATTGCCCAGCTGCCCGGGATGCAAACCACCCTGCCGATTAACTCGGTCACGGCCCTGCTCGGGATTCCCGTGGTAGTCTGGATGATTGTCAGAAACAGAAAATTCACGGAGATTTGAACGGACAACAACCTCATACAGCCATCCGGATCGATAACCTGCAAATCGGTTACCACTCAGTGTCTGGGGAAATCCCCTTTACAAGGAAAACTAACGGCTTTTCCGTCTGTGAGGGTGAAATGGTAGCACTCATCGGACCCAACGGTATCGGAAAAAGCACCCTGCTCAGAACATTGGCCGGATTTCAGAAGCCACTCTCGGGCGACATTCTGATTTCCGGATGGCCCATTTCCAGATTTACCCCCAAAGAACTGGCCCGGAAAATCAGTTTCGTCTCCACGGAAAATATCCGGATTGCCAATATGCGTGTGGCCGATTTGGTGGCATACGGGAGATTCCCTTATACCAACTGGATGGGGCATCTTTTACCTGAAGATAAACGCAGGGTTAGGGAGGCGATCCAAATGGTCGGGTTGCAACACCTGGCCCAAAAGCCTGTCACCCGGCTGAGCGACGGGGAAAGGCAGAGGAGTGTGATCGCCCGTGCCCTGGCGCAGGACACCCCTTTGATGATCCTCGACGAGCCGACCGCCTTCCTGGATGTGAGCAATAAATACGGGATTTTCCATTTGCTCCATAACCTGGCCCGGCAGCACAATAAAACGGTCATTCTCTCAACCCATGACCTGAATATTGCCCTTAGGGAAATGGATAAACTCTGGATCATGTTGGAAAATGAAACCATCGAGGGAGCTCCCGAGGATGCCGTGCTTCATGGCTGGCTCAACCGGTTATTTAAGGATGACAATATCGGGTTTGATGCCGTGGAAGGCGATTTCTTTTTCAGGAAGGAACATGCGGGCTATGCTTTAGTCCGTGGGGAGGGATTGCCTTACCGCATGACAGTCAGGGCACTGGAAAGGAAAGGATATCAAATCATCCGGAAAGGAGATCCGGATATCACGGTTACTGTCCTTCCTGACCTCTCCGGCCAAAATCTCTCCTGGAAACTGACCAAGGGTAATGAAACAAGTTGCTTCGAATCCATCCATTCCTTGATGGTGAACCTCTGAATAAAGCTGACACAGACGACAGGATTACCCGGAGATTTATTTATTCCCGGTATTCTCCATGCCTGTTGATCCGGCTTAACAGACCATTTGCTTCAGGTTCTGCTTTCAGGGCAGTGAAACCCGGTGATCCCTGCCTTTATTTCAGCCACTTATCCAGCCATTGGAAAAACACCCTTTGCCAGAGAATTCCGTTCTGCGGTTTAAGCACCCAATGACTTTCATCAGGGAAAAAGAGGAATTGCGCGGGAATCCCTTTTAATACCGCTGCATTGAATGCTCCCATTCCCTGGGTGTAAGGAATCCGGAAATCATTTCCACCGTGGATGATCAGCATCGGAGTATCCCAGTTCTGCACAAACCTGTGCGGTGAAAAGGTGTATGAGCGTTGAGCCTTGGCATTGTCGTTGTCCCAGAACGGACCGCCAATGTCAAAATTTTCGAACCACATCTCTTCTGTAGTGGCATATTGTTGTTCAAAATTGAAAATTCCGCAATGGGTGATAAACGCCTTAAACCGGCCGTTATGATGACCGGCCAGGTAGTTTACGGCAAACCCGCCATAACTGGCACCCACAGCTCCCAGCCTGTTCCTGTCGATATAAGGTTCTTTTGCCATCTCATCGATGGCTGAAAGCTGGTCCTGAATGTTCTGTCCGCCGTAATCCCCGCTGATCTGTTCACACCATGCCTGCCCGAATCCCGGCGTTCCCCGCCTGTTAGGGGCCACCACAATGTAACCTTTGGCTGCCATCATCTGGAAATTCCAGCGGTACGACCAGAACTGGTTGACGATATTCTGCGGACCCCCTTCACAAAAGAGAAGTGCCGGGTATTTTTGGGAGGGATCAAATTTCGGCGGATAAATTACCCAGGTCAGCATTTCTTTATGGTCAGTGGTGGTGATCCACCGCTTTTCTACCTTGCCGAAAGTCAGCTGATCCATAATCCCTTTGTTGACAGCGGTCAGGGCTTCATCTTTCCCTGTAACCGGATCAATCAGGCAGAGTTCGTCTGGCTGAGACATGGAGACTTTGGTGACGACCAGCTTGTCAACGGCAGGTTCCACCGTCGTGTAATTGTGAATTCCTGTGGTCAGACAACTTATTTTTCCATACTGAAGATTGAGCCTGTAAACCTGATCGGTGGCTTCCATGCTGCTGATGAAAAGGATTGAATTCCCGTCGGCCGTCCAGCAAAGATTTTCAGAATTCTGATCGAAGGAGGTGCTATAATCCTTTTTCTCACCGGTCTTCAGGTCGGCTACGAATAGTCTGATTTTGTCGGCTTCATAACCGTCCCTTTCCATGCTCTCCCAGGCTATCTTGGTACCGTCGGGGGAGAAGACCGGTTTTTTGTCATATCCCATCATCCCCTCTGTCAGGTTGGCAGTTTTTCCGGTGACCGTATCATAAATATAAATTTCCGAATTAGTCGAGAGGGAATAAGCCTTTCCGGTCAACTTCTTACAGGTATAAGCCAACTTCTTCCCGTCGGGACTCCAGTCAATCTCTTCGGTCCCTCCCCAGGGTTTCATCGGGGAATCAAACCTTTCGCCCTCCATGATATCTTTTTCCCCGCTCACCTTTCCGCCTGAATAGTCAGCAATAAAAATATGGTTGTAGGTGTAATCATGCCAACTGTCCCAGTGACGGTACATCAGGTCGTTCTCCAGCCGGGCATTTGCCTTGGGCAGGTCAGGAAACAGATCGTGGATATCCTGATCGAGTTTCACGCACTTTAAAAGATATATTTTATTCTGGTCGGGACTGTATTCAAAACCGGTTATGTCCAGATCCGACTGGGTCACCTGTGTGGGTTCACTCCCGTCGGGATTCATCTCCCAAACTTGCATACTGCCTGATGCGGAAGAGAGATAGCCGATCTTCTTTCCATCAGGGCGCCATTGCGGACACGATTCATTGACTTTGGTCCCTGTAATTCTCCTTGATTCCTTGTTTCCCACGGAAACTACATAGATATCACGGTATGATTTGTCCTCGGGTACATTAAACCAGGTCACGGTGTACACCACTGACAATCCATCTGGAGAAACTGCTGGTTCGCCCACACGTCCGAAAGACCATAAGACTTCCGGAGTCATGATGTCGGATTTCAGTTGCGGTGTCTCTGGGACATAATTCCCCGCTTCGTCTCTGGAAGCTTCCTGTGAACAGGCAACCAATGCAAACAGGATTATATACAAAGCTGCTTTTTTCATTTTATTCTCATTTTTTTGCGAATGTATGATTTTTCATCACAACGACTCCCGGCGCCATGACAAAAAATCACATGGACAAAGAGGTATAAAAATTGATAAATGTAAATATATAAATGATATCAATGTTTTATATGCAGAGGCAGTAACCTTTAAAAATTTTATTTTTACAACATAATCAGTTCACAGAAAAAACGGATCATAATGAATAAAAACGTGATCATATTGACTGTAGCTGCTCTGATGGCTGCTTCCTGTGGGAACAGCAATACCAGAGCGAAGCATACCCTGGAAGGAAATGAGCAGCAGGAAGTTTCCCTGCCGGCAACGGATTTACCTGCTGCACCAGAACCGGTGGTTACCCTGCCACCCGATTCTGCCTTGGGGTCCGGAGAGGGAGAGTCTGTTTTTGTTGCAGACACGGTTACTGTGCCGGTTGGCGGAACCATTTTGCTTACCAGGGCGGTATTTCTGGAACGTATCTGGAATTATGAGAAAACACCGGAAAAATGGCAGTTCCTGGGTGAAAGGCCGGCTATCATCGATTTTTATGCCGACTGGTGCGGACCGTGCAAAATTGCTTCTCCCATTCTGGAAGAGATATCTCATGAATTTGCCGGCAAAATTGACGTTTACAAGATTGACACCCAGCGGGAACAGGAGTTGGCAGCTGTTTTCGGGGTTCGCAGTATACCTGCGTTCCTTTACATTCCCAAAAACGGAAAGCCCACTATGACGGCCGGCATTGCCCGTACCGCGGAAGAGACCAAAGTGATGTTTGTGGAAAATATCAGCAGGTTCTTACAGGTAAAACCTGATAAAAAGTAATTTATTTAAATCCTGTACGACTTCATTTACTATTGGTCTCCTGCTGTGTGGGAAAAGTAAAGTAGACGCGTGTACCCTTTCCTTCTTCACTCTCAGCCCAGAGGTGGCCATGGTTCATCGTTATGAAATCCCTGCACAGGATCAGTCCGAATCCGTTGCTGTAACCTGGTGCCACTGTGAAGTCCGATGAATGTTTCCCACCGGGGAACAGTTGGTCAATCTGTGATTTGGTCATGCCGATGCCGTTGTCAGAAATGCAAAACCGGCACTCGACGCCGCTTGTCTCCTGGGAAATCACAATTTCTCCCCCGTTCAGGCATGATTTGATGGCATTGGCCAGCAGATTTCGGATGACGGCTGAAAACATGTTTTCATCACCGAATACGGAAGTCTCATCAGGAACCTGGTTTATGATTTCCACATTCTTTCGCTTCAATTTCAGCAGAGATGCTTCAATCACGGGAACAATGATCCTTCCTGCCCGGAAAATCCGGAAATCAGGTTCTGTGATGGCAGCGGTTTTTTTGCTCCAGTCCAACAAGTCAGACAACAAGCGCATGGCAGAATCGGATGTTTCTTTGATCTCCAGGAGGATTTCGAGCTTTTCCTCTTCATTGAAATCAGCCCAGTTACTGATCAGAATATCTGAAATTCCCGAAATGGAAGCCATCGGATCTTTCAGATCGTGAGCAATAATTGAATTAATCCTGTTCGGAATAACATTCATAGAGATCAGTGTTAGATATCATATATAACAAATGTAATCAACATTTATCATATTTCCATCACCTTTTGTCGGATTCATTTCAGTTTAGTTTTCTGTTCCGGCTGAACAGGAATATGCCGTTTACAAAAAAAGCAGCAATGATCATCCAGTATCCCCATGTTTGATGGTACACTTCCTGGGATATTTTACCGGTCAGGGCAGTGAAGCCTCCTGCGATCATTCCTGTGTAAGCCAGTGACCGGTTCACTTTCCATCCGGCGATGCCAGCCAGCACCGGCAGGATAAAGGCTCCTGAGTAGAAGGATAGCGAAAGTAAAAGGGCACCCAGGATGGAGGTAACCCGGATGGCTATCCATAAGGAGAGTACCCCGCAAAGCAGGATAAACAAACGGGTAAGACTAAAAGATCTTTTGTGGTCAAGGTTGCCTGTGAACAATTCGGAGAGGATCATGGAAGTTGAAAGGAGGGTGGTATCGGCCGATGACATAATGGCTGAAAGCATGATTACGGCAATTATCCCCAGTTGCCAGGGATTCAGAAAAGAGGTTCCGGGCAGAATAAATTGCTTCTCCGGTGAAGCGGAACCATCCGGGGGAGTTGTAACTCCCAGAAAGGTCAGGATAAGAGCGACCGGAACAATCAGAAAAGCCACCAGAATGACGCTGTTCCGGGAGGTCTTTTCATTTCGGGCACAGAAGATCCTCGAATAGATATCGGGTCCCACAATAAAGGTTACGGAATAGGTAAGCAACAGAATGAGCAGATCAATAAAACGGAAATTATCATTGAACAAGGTGGGTAATGCCGGCGGAAGAGAAACCTCCCTCATGTTTTTCAGTTTCAGGAAAAACAGGATCAACAGGCCGGCAAAGATGATTATGGCCTGGACGAAATCGGTTTTAAGGATGCTCTTTTGTCCGCCCAGAAGAGTGTAAAATATAAATACGCCTCCGCAGGTAATGGCTCCCTGAGGATAGGTCATCAGGCTCAGCCCTGAAAGCACCTTAGCTCCGGCAATGATCTGGACGGCAATGATGCCCAGCCAGGCAACCGGGATCATCAGGGTAGCCGTGTGTTCGGCCTTTTTTCCGTAAAAGAGCCCGATCATTTCAGGTAGGGTGTAGTGTCCCAACCGGCTGACTTTCGGAGCAATGATGGCAAGGATGAAAAGACCAAGGGCGGCACTGCCCAGAAACCAGACTGCTGCCCATCCGGCTTTCTGGCTCAGCTCGATGGTCCCCAGAATGGCTGATCCCCCGATAGTGGTGGCAAAAAGACTCCCGGAAATCTGCCACCAGCTTCCATTCCTGCCAGAAACATAATAATCGGAGGCATTTTTGATCTTAAAACAGGAAAATACTCCAATCGCTGCCATCAGGACGAGATAGGCTGAAAGAATGATTTTTATTTCGGTCACTTAAAATGAGATTAATTGTATTGATTTTCGTTAAAAAAAGTTAAATTTACATTTATAATTTGGAATTCAACCGCTAAAGGAAGTAAGAATTCCTGTATTCATAACATTAGACCTATGAAAGTCGGATTATTTGGAATTGGGCTTGATACTTACTGGAGCCAGTTTGACGGATTGTTGGATCACCTGAACCATTACCGGGAAGTCATCATAAACAAAATCTCCTCAAAGGGTATTGAAGTTGTCGATGCCGGGATGGTCGACAATCCTTCCCAGGCTATGGAGGCTGCCTCCCTGCTGAAGAAGAATGAGG
>CAYWTT010000186.1:0-7176 GCA_964461245.1 uncultured Prolixibacteraceae bacterium
TGGAGAAAGCCAAAAATCACGGTTTCAATGCGGTCCTGATGGAAGTTTATAACGGAAAGCACGCCTGGTTCACCTCCCGGCGACTGAAGACAGAGGAGCCGCTTCTGGAGAAGCTGGCCGAGGCCGGCAAAGCTGCAGATGTGGAGGTGCATGCCTGGATGTGGACCATGCCCAATAACATTCCTGAAATCGTCGAAGGTCATTCCGACTGGTATGCGGTGAACCGGGCAGGTCAACCTGCAAATACCTTCCCTGCCTATGTTCCCTATTACCGGTTCATGTGTTCCAGCCACCCGGAGGTACAGGAGTTCGTCAGGCAAAATGTGGCTGAACTGGCATCCATAAAAGGAGTGGCAGGGGTACATCTCGATTATGTCAGGCTTCCCGATGCGATACTTGCCGAAGCACTTCAACCGAAATACCATATTGTGCAGGATAAGGAGTATCCTGAATACGATTACTGCTATTGTGAAAAATGCAGGGCTGGCTTCAAGGCCATGACCGGCCTTGACCCTTTGAAAAACCTGGAAGATCCCACGGCAAATGCACAATGGCGTCAGTACCGTTATGACACCATTACCCACCTGGTCAATGACATTTTGGTACCGGAAGTCCGCAAGGCCGGCAGGAAAATCACCGCAGCCGTTTTCCCCAACTGGGAAAGTGTCAGGCAGGAGTGGCGCAACTGGGAACTGGATGGCTATCTCCCGATGTTGTATCATAATTTCTACAATGCCGGGATTCCCTGGATCGGGCAACAACTTACCGAAAAAATCAGTGAACTGAAAAAGAAAAGTCCGGTATATTCAGGATTGTTCCTGCCAGCCCTGAAACCGGAAGAACTGGAAGAGGCCTGGCAGACTTCCATGGAAGCCGGAGCCAGCGGACTGGCTTTGTTCAATTATGATTCGATTACCGAAGAACACTGGAAAGCACTTAAATCACTGCTTGTCAAATAATCATCGTTAAATTCATAATAAGAGATTATGCAAAAGATTGTAATGATTACCGGATGTTCCTCCGGCATCGGACATGAACTGGCTGTTCAGCTGAACCAGAGAGGATGGAAGGTCTATGCTACGGCCCGCAAGGCGGAGAACCTGGAAACGCTCAGAGAAGCAGGATGCCGGACCATGCAGCTTGATGTCACCATTCCCCGACAGGTGGAAGAGACCGTGGATAAGATTATTGCTGAATGTGGCCACCTCGACATGCTGATCAACAATGCCGGATACGGTTTGATCGCACCGGCTGTAGAGATTCCCGCCGATGAGCTGTTCCGCCAGTTTCAAACCAATTTTTTCGGGGTAATGGATCTGACCAGGAAAGTGACCGGGGTGATGAAAACACAAAAAGAGGGAAAAATCATCAATATAGGCAGCATTTCCGGGATTGCACCCACCCCGTTTTCAGCCGCTTACTGCGCATCCAAGGCTGCCATCCATGCGGCAAGCGATGTGTTGAGGATGGAACTGAAACCCTTCGGAATCAGGGTGATCACGGTTCAACCCGGCGGGATTTCCACCGATTTCGGCAGGAATTGTGAAAAAACCGTGGGCAGGATCCTGCAACCTGATTCACTGTATGCGCCCATCGAAAAATTTGTCTATCACCGCGCCAATACCTCCCAGGAAAAAGCCACTCCGGTTTCGGAATTTGTCCATAAACTGATCCCCAGGATCGTTCAACATGATCCTCCGTCAGTGATCCGTATCGGTAAAAGAAGTCATACCCTCCCGCTGATGAAACGGTTGCTTCCTGAAAAAATCCTTGACAGGATGATGATGAAAAAATACGGTCTCAACCTTCTACGGATGGAATGAGCATCTCGCCATAGGCAAGACCAACCGGAATGATGATCCGTCAGCTGACGGATCATGTGAAACGAAGTTCAGCGGAGCTTGCGGAGCTAATTCCATGTGTTTCCAGGAAATTAGCCATAAAACTTGAAATTTTATACCCATAAAATGATTTAAGAAGCTGAAAATGCTGTTTTCTGTTCAGTAAATATACTCATCCCGCCCCCAATCCCACAAACATTTTATGATTATCCTGGATTTGCATTTCATTGCCAGAGTCATTGATCTCATTCTTCATCTCCCCCCTCCTAAACGGATCATTTTGCATGCTTCATTTTTCACTCTTCATTCTTCCTTTCTTTGCTTTCTTGTTTTTCCCGAAAATACCCCTTACCTTTGCGCCAATATTTCACTCAATGGGGTGCCTGATTCAGAAATGAAGCGAAAGGCTGAGATTATACCCTTATAACCTGATCCGGGTAATGCCGGCGTAGGGAAGGATGGCTGAATATTTCCCACCTCATTGGTTATAGTTCTTTAACCAATTCCCTTAAAAAGATGAAAAGATTAGTGTGGATGCTGCTGTTTCAGACAGTTCTGAACGCAGCATACGGACAATTGTCGCTGAAAGGCGTTGTGACGGACCCCGACGGAAAGCCCTTGCCCGGAGCCAGTGTAGTCCTTAAAAACAGTTACCATGGCGTATCTGCAGGAACAGACGGAACTTTTAAACTGCACCCCCTGAAACCTGGGGAATATAGTCTTGCCGTTTCATTTATCGGTTATGAAACTTGGGAAAAAGTGATCTTTCTCCAGGCTGACACGGATATCAGGGTGGAATTGACCGCTTCTGTCCTGTTGACAGAAGAGATACTGGTGATGGCGACGCGGGCTCATGAAAAGATACCGGTGGCTTACTCGAACTTAAGCAGTGAATTATTGAGGGAGCGTAATCTAGGGCAGGATCTGCCTTATCTCCTTTCAACCTCACCTTCTTTTGTGGCCACTTCAGATGCCGGAAATGGCATCGGATATACCAGTTTCCGTATCAGGGGAACCGATATGAACCGGATTAATGTGACTGTTAACGGAATTCCGCTGAACGATGCAGAATCACACACCACTTTCTTTGTGGATCAGCCTGACCTGGCCTCTTCGGGTGACAACATCCAGATACAACGTGGTGTGGGAACCTCTGCCAACGGAGGGGCTGCTTTTGGTGCCACCATCAACATGCAAACCCTGAGTCTTAATCCTGAACCTTACGGGTCAGTCCATTCTTCCGCAGGCTCTTTCCATTCCTTCAAAAATACGGTTGCTGCCGGTACCGGACTGATAAATAACAAATTCAGCCTGGATATGCGTTTGTCAAAAATTAGCTCAGACGGCTTTATTGACCGCGCGTTCAGTAACCTGAAATCCTACTTCCTGTCGGGCGGATATTATTCAGGCAAAACAGTGGTGAAAGCCAATATCTGGTCGGGATGGGAAGAGACTTACCAGGCATGGAACGGTGTGCCCTCCGTAAGGCTGCGCAATGACCTGGCCGGGATGAAACGGTATGAAGAACACGGGCTGTACTCAGCAAAAGAGACGGCTGAGATGATCGCCTCAAACCACAGGACTTACAATCTGTATACTTACGATAACCAGGTCGACCATTACCAGCAGGACCATTACCACTTCCATTTATCACACCGGTTCAACTCCCGGCTGCATTTCAACCTGGCCACGTATTATACATACGGAAGAGGCTATTATGAACAGTTTAAATACAGCCAGAAGTTCGGAAGTTACGGCCTGCAAAAGCCGGTGATCAACGGGATTGAAATATCGAGAACTGACCTTGTTCGCCGGAAATGGCTGGACAACGACTTTTACGGTACGGTTTTTTCAGTTCTGTGGAAAGGAACTAAAACGGATTTTACCTGTGGAGGCGGATGGAACCGTTACAGCGGCAGGCATTTCGGCCGTCTGGTATGGACGGAATATGCCGTGAAGATCCTTCCGGATTACGAGTGGTACCGGAATAAAGGAGAAAAAACCGATTTAAACGGCTATGCCAAGATAAACTATTCCCTTTCGCCGGTCATCAACCTTTTTGCCGATCTGCAATACCGTACCATCCGTTATGAAATAGCGGGAAAGGATGATGATCTCAGGTTGCTTGACCAGCAGCATGATTATCATTTTTTTAATCCGAAAGCCGGCATTTTTTATCAGCCCGATGCCTCAAACAGCCTGTATCTTTCAATTGCCAGGTCGAACCGGGAACCCAACCGCGATAACTTCACCGATACACCGCCCGGTGGCATGCTTCCGGAACATGAGTCCCTGAACGACTGGGAAACAGGATGGAATTACCGTTCGGTCAGTTTCACGATCAGTGCCAACCTGTTCGCAATGTTATACCACAACCAGCTGGCCCTCACCGGACAGATCAACGATGTGGGTGCAGCCATCATGACCAATGTAGAAAAGAGTTACCGGACCGGACTGGAAGTGCAGTGGGGAGTCAGGCTTCTGCCACCGCTCCACTGGGACGGCAATATGACGTTCAGCCGTAACAGGATTGCCGGCTTTACCGAATATGTGGATGACTGGGACAGCGGAGAACAAAGATCAGATGATCTGGGAACCACCCATCTCTCTTTTTCTCCCGGGCTCATCGCCAACAGCAGGATATCTTGGAGTCCGGGACGGCTATCGCTTAAACTGATCAGCTCTTACACCGGGAAGCAATACATCGACAACAGTTCTTCGGATGAAAGAAAGCTGGATGCCTGGCTGGTCAATAGTCTGATCGTGGATTACCGGCTGAAAATCAAGTCACTGAAAACCGTCAGTCTTCAGTTGATGGTCAATAACCTGTTCGATGCGGAATATGAGAGCAATGCCTGGGTTTATTCTTACTATTATGGGGGTAAGCGTTACAAAATGGATGGTTACTTCCCGCAGGCCGGAAGGAATTTCATGGCCGGGGTAACCATTGATCTGTGATCAGGATTCTATTCAGCTTTTCACCAACCTGGTTCCCTTGCCCCTGAAAAAGTTATCGGGGTTGGTGATCAGCACTTCGCTGACCCCATTGTGGATCGCCTTGAAACCATTGTACAATTTGGGGACCATCCCACTGCTGATGATTCCCGATTCCTGATATTCAACGAATTGCAGTTCAGAGAGTTCTGCCATCACACTGGTTTCATCCAGCGGGTCTTCCAAAACGCCCCGCTTTTCAAAACAATAAAAGAGCAAAACCTTGAAATAGTGGGAAAATTCGATGGCCAGACGGGATGCAATGGTATCGGCATTGGTGTTCAGCAGCATTCCGTTTCCATCGTGGGTCAGCGGCGCCACCACAGGGATCACATTTTCCTCGAGCAGCAGTCGCAGCTCGCGGGTATTGACATTCTCCACATCACCCACATAGCCGTAATCGATCTCCTCCACCGGCCGCTTCCTGGCTCTGATCAGGTCAAGATCGGCGCCGGTAAGTCCCAGGGCGTTGGAATTTCTGGCCTGCAGCCCCGCCACAATGCTTTTGTTGATCAGCCCGGCATAGACCATGGTGGCAATCTCCAGTGTCTGTAAGTCGGTGATCCTCCGGCCTTCCACCATCCTGGTTTCAATGCCCAGCCGGTCGGCCAGCCGGGTAGCTGAAGGACCACCTCCGTGGACCAATAGTTTATATCCGGTAATGGAAGTAAAATTATCCAGAAGCCTGCTGAGCATCTCCGGATCTTCCACAACTTTCCCTCCTACTTTCACAATGGTCAGCCTATCCATTTGACACCAGGTTTACAGGTTAATGAAATTTCTTAATATTTCGGCCCCGATGGTTCCGCTCTTTTCAGGATGGAACTGGGTGGCAAAAAAGTTGTTTTTATTGAGAGCCGCACTGAAGGGCCTGATATAATTGCATTTGGCAGTAGTATGATCTCCTGTCTCGGCATAATAAGAGTGAACGAAATAGAGGTACTTCCCTTCCATTTCCGGGGTGAAGATCCCGCCTTTCAGCCCATAGACCGAGTTCCATCCCATATGGGGTATCTTGTCTGTATTCTCACGGCCTGCTTCCGGAACAAACCGTTTCACCGTTTCATCAAAAATGCCCAGGCAGGGTGTATCGCCCTCTTCCGACCAAGAGCACATCAGCTGCAACCCCAGGCAAATACCCAGAACCGGCTGTTTCAGTGACAAAATGACCTCATCCAGATGATGTTTACGCAAATAATCCATGGTGGTTGATGCCTGGCCGACCCCGGGAAAAATAACCTTTCCGGCCGATCTGATCTTCCCTGCATCGCCTGTGATTTCAGCCTGAATTCCCAGCCTGAGCAAGGCATTGCTTACCGACTCGATATTCCCCGCATTGTATCGGATGATAACTACATTCATTTGCCAGAGGCAAGATTTAATTATTATTATTGTTCTTTCAGCAAATCAGCAATAACCTGTTTCATTTCACTGAATTCCTCTTCCTTGTAAAGACGGGTCATGAAAACTATCTTACCGGTTTTGTCCACAATCACATTCCGGGTAACCCCGGCCCCTTTGGCCGCAAAAGTGTAAAATATCGAACCGCCGGGATCAAGTGCCATGGGATAGGTGATGCCCACTTCATTTCCGAAACTGACCACCTTTTCCAGTGGTTCATCCATGTCAATTCCAAAAAGGGCAAAACCGGGATTATCTTTGTGCTTTTTCCAGATTTCCCTTTCAATATGAGGCATCTCCTTTCTGCAGACGCCACACCAGCTGGCCGTGAACTGAAGCATGACCACCTTCCCTTTCAGATCGGAAGAGTGAATGGAATTCCCGTTGGTTAGGGTCATCTGAAAATCAGGAAGCTGTTGCCCGATTTTAACAATATATCCATATTCCGACGGCACCTCTTTCATCGTTCCCTTTTGTGCACTGGTTCCCAAGGTCATTATCAGGAGAATTGAAAAAGCCGCGATTCTTAATATTCTCATATTCATTTTATTAATTGAAAACTACGGTCCTGTTTCTATAAACCAGGATTTTCCGTTGCAAATGCTTATATACCGCCTGCGAAAGTACGATTTTTTCCAGATCACGCCCTTTTCTGATCAGGTTTTCAACGGTATCCACATGACTGCAGCGGGTGACATCCTGCTCGATGATCGGGCCGGCATCAAGGTCAGAGGTCACATAGTGACTGGTAGCCCCGATGATCTTCACTCCCCTTTCGTGAGCTGCATGGTATGGCTTGGCTCCGGCAAATGCGGGGAGGAAAGAGTGATGGATATTGATGATCTTGTTGGGAAAGTGCTTGACAAAATCAGGAGTTAGAATTTGCATGTACCGGGCTAGTACGATAAAATCAATTTTCAGTCCGGCTAAAAGCTCCAGG
>CAYWTT010000187.1:0-7163 GCA_964461245.1 uncultured Prolixibacteraceae bacterium
GGCCGTGCTCGATCTCGTCTGAAGCCAGGACAGCCAGTTGGGCAGCAATTCCGATTCCGTCATCGGCGCCTAAGGTGGTGCCGTTGGCCGTCACCCAGTCATCGCCCACTATCACCTCGATGGGATCCTCCATGAAATCAAACTCCTTTTCCTGGTTTTTCTCACAAACCATATCCAAATGGGTCTGCAAAACCACCCCCGGCAATTTCTCCTTTCCCGGGTAGGCCGGCTTGGTGATTAATACATTGCCTGCTTCATCTTTTTTTGCGTCCAGGTCATGCCGATCTGCAAACCGCAGCAGGTAAGCAATGATCTCGTCCTCTTTCCCTGAAGGACGGGGTATCTGAAGAATATCCGAAAAATAGCTCCAAACAGGTTGAGGAGCCAGATCTGCCAATGATTTCATAATGCGAAAATGTGTGGATAGGCTTTCATGAAAGCTTCCTATCTTTGACAAACCAAAATTAGAAATATTTTTACACCTATGGAATCTGTCAGGGAGATATATAGGATCGGTCATGGTCCGTCGAGCAGCCATACCATGGGGCCACGAAAGGCCGCGGAGCGGTTTCTGGAAAAGAATGGTGAAGCTGTCTTTTTCAGAATCACCTTGTACGGAAGTCTGGCCGCCACCGGTAAGGGCCACCTGACCGATGTGGTGCTTCATGCAGTGTTTGAAAACCGGAAAATGGAAATATGCTGGGAGCCCAGGATCTTTCTGCCGCGGCATCCCAATGCTTTGAAGTTGGAGGCTTTCACAGCCGACGGAATGATGCTGGATCAGTGGACTGCTTACAGTGTGGGTGGAGGTGCTGTGGTGGATGATTCCACACAGCAGGAAACCATGAATGTCTATCCTCATAGTAATATGGATGCCATTCTAGAATACTGTCATCAGAACGGGCTAAGCTTCTGGGAATACGTGGAGAAGTTTGAGGGTCCCGGGATATGGGAGTTTCTGAATGAGACCTGGGATGTCATGCAGGAGAGTATTCACAGGGGATTGCAGGCAGATGGCATTCTTCCCGGCGTACTGAAACTTCCCCGCAAGGCAAGCCAGATCAGGGCCAAAGCGAATAATTATTCAGGCCCTTTCAAGCGGCGGGCACAGATTTTTGCTTACGCGCTGGCTGTTTCCGAGGAAAATGCATCGGGGGGAAAGATCGTTACGGCCCCCACGTGCGGAGCCAGCGGAGTCCTTCCTGCCGTGCTATACTACCATAAAAAGGTGTATAAAGTGGACAGGGAGGTGATCCTCAAGGCTATGGCCACTGCGGGGCTGATCGGAAGCCTGGTGAAAACCAATGCTTCCATTTCGGGAGCGGAAGTGGGATGTCAGGGCGAGGTGGGTACCGCCTGTGCGATGGCTTCAGCTGCTGCAGCCCAGATGATGGGAGGAACGATCTCCCAGATTGAATATGCGGCAGAAATGGGATTGGAACACCATTTGGGACTGACCTGCGATCCGGTAGCCGGACTGGTACAGATTCCCTGCATTGAACGGAATGCCTTCGGTGCACAGAGAGCCCTGGCCCACAATACCTTTGCCCTCATGTCGGACGGGCGTCACCGGATCAGTTTCGATGAGGTGGTCAAAACCATGTATGAAACTGGCATCCACCTCCAGAGCCAGTACCGGGAAACTTCCTTGGGCGGTCTGGCTCTGAGGGATGCACGACCTTAGGAAACCGGTTTCAGAAAATATAATTCAGCCCGATATACATCCCGGATTTGCCATCCTGGGTATTCATCGCACGGCCATAGTCGACGGCAATGACGAAATTCTGGTTCATTACGATCCGGAGGCCGGCACCCGCAGAGGTATGCAATTTTTCAGCACCGAATTTGAAGTAGCCACTTGGCAGACTGGATGTTCCCAGGGAAATCTTTTTTGTAACCTGGCCAAAATCCATAAATCCGTTCAGCCCCAGGTAAAAATTGTTTTTAATGAAATTGAAACGGACAAATTTCCAGTGGGCTTCAATATTCCCCAAGATGTAACCGTCCCCAACCACCCGGTTCCGCAATACGCCCCGCAGGGTTTTTGCTCCTCCCAGCCCTTCGGAAAGGGCGCCGGTCAGCGTGGAGGTGATCACCTGTGACTGGTAATAAAAAGGCACCTTTCCGGCCAGGGTGGTCTGATAGGCCACGCGGTAAACCAGTGAGAGATCCTCAGGAATGAGGGTGAAATACTGGCGATGGATCAGGCTCAGCTTGGCAAAGGAACCTTCCGCACCCAGAATTTTCGGGGAAGCTTCCACTACCGCTTCGGTCCACATCCCCTGCATCGGATTGGGCCGGTTATCTCGGGTGTCGTATACAACACCTGCTTTTAAGGTGGGAACAAAACCTCCGTTTGCTTCTTCACTGTCGATCATTCCCCAGTTCTGGTATTTCTTAAAAAGACCGTCCACTTCAGGGAGGAGGTCCTTCCCATTCTTGCCCTTGTTCAGCTTTTCGAGGTTAACTTCGGCAATTTTGAAGTTCTGGAAATTGAAACCTGTGATCCAGCGGATATGATCGCCTGCGAGCTTACCCTGTACGTCCAGTTTGGCACGGAAAAGCTTCCTGTCATACTTGTAAAACACGCGGCTTACATAGCTGTCTGATTCATCATCAATCCAGTCGGCATGATAGATCGAGTTATATCCGTTGAATCCAAAAAAATCGTAGGCCTGGTCGGAGAGATAACTCAGGTCGAAAGAGGTCTGCCATCCCTCGATAAGGTCATCGGAATCATAATAAAAGCGGTTGATGCCGCTTCCCTTGGTAAATCTGGAAACTTCAAAATAGAGAGAGTGGTTGTATTTCGGGTAGCGGCTTCCGTCGCCATAATCATACAGATTGACCAAAGCACCGTACTGGAATCCGAGATCGGTATCAAAAGTGATGGTGGGAAGAGCCCCGAAATTCCATCCCGATTTGGTAATGACCTCCTTTTCCTGAGCACGGACCGTAAAAAATGAAAAGATTACCATCGAAAATAAGACTGCTTTTTTCATATTTTTAAAAGTTTAAGTGGTAAATTTCTGATGCCTCGACCGATCGCTGATGTAGAACGGAAAAAGATTATGGAAACTGTGTTTTAGTTAAGTTTCTGAAAATTAAATATGTGGTAAACAGAACGACATATTCCCTTCCTTTCGTTCCTGAAATTCAAAATTTCCGGCTGCAGGCGGAAGATTTGAACCGACCTAAGATATAAAAAAATCAGAAAAAAGCGACAGTGCAAAAGAAAGCTTCAGGAACCCCGGTATTTTGTATCTTTGCGGTGGCAGACCGCGCTATCGCCCCGCCTAAAGCGAGGAGGAAAGTCCGGGCAACAAAGGGCACCATGCTTCCTAACGGGAAGTCGGGTGAAAACCTGAAGCCACGTAACAGAAAATAACCGTCCCGATGGCTTGCTGTCGGGGTAAGGGTGAAAAGGTGCGGTAAGAGCGCACCGGTTCCGGCGGCGACGTCGGGAGCCGTACGTCTCATGGGTTGCAAGGCCAAATATATCCCGGGCCCGCCTCAGGCGGGACAAAGCGGCCCGTTTTGTTTCCCGACGTCGAAAGACTTCGGGATGCCGGGAGGGGTAGGCTGCTTGATCACATCAGCAATGATGCGGCCAGATAAATGATAGAGGCCCCTGTTTTGTCGCAAGACAGGATGAGGGTACAGAACCCGGCTTACAGGTCTGCCATTTTTTTAAATGAAAAGTGAGGAATTATTCATTTTTCACTTTTCATTTCTCATTTCTTTCAGGTACCACTCAATAAACCGCTTTATTCCTTCAGTGACGGGCGTGTCGGGGTGGTAATCGAATTTTTCTTCCAGTGCGGTGACGTCGGCAAAGGTTTTATAGACATCGCCTGCTTGCATGGGTAATAACTGTTTTTCTGCCTTTCGGCCCAGTGCCTTTTCGATGGCTTCGATGAAATCCATCAGCTTCACCGGGTTTGAGTTACCGATGTTGTAAACGGCGGCAGGCGGGGTTGATTCCAGCGGTGCCTGGTCAATAACCCTTACGATACCTTCCACAATATCGTCGATATAGGTGAAATCGCGGTACATATCGCCGTTATTAAAAACCCTGATCGGTTTACCGGCCAGGATGGCATCTGCAAAGAGGAATGCCGCCATATCGGGGCGTCCCCAGGGGCCGTAAACCGTAAAAAAGCGGAGTCCGGTAGAAGGGATACCGAAGAGATGGCTGTAGGCATGGGCCATCAGTTCGTTGCTTTTCTTAGTGGCAGCATACAGGCTTACCGGATGGTCGGTACGGTCGGATGTGGAAAGCGGCATTTTGGTATTGCTGCCATAGACACTGGAAGAACTGGCGTATACCAGGTGTGCTACGGGAAAGTGACGGCAGGCTTCCAGAATATTCAGAAAACCGGTCATATTGCTGTCGAGGTATGCCTGCGGGTTCTCAAGGGAATAGCGGACCCCGGCCTGGGCGGCCAGGTTACACACCCGGTCGAATTTCTGTTGCTCAAACAACTGCATGATCTTATCCTTTTCTTCGAGACCAGCTCTGACAAAGCTGTAATTGGGCAGTGTATCACTTTTTGTAAGGATGCCTGAGTCAGCAGCCTCCTTTGGGATGCCGCACTGTTCCAGCCGGGCATATTTCAGGGCGGGATTGTAATAATGGTTGATATTATCAAAACCTGTCACTTCATCTCCGCGGGCTATAAGCCGTTTGGCAAGATGGAAGCCGATAAATCCGGCTGTGCCGGTTACTAAAATTTTCATGATATGTAAAGTATGTTAAACTGCAAAGAAAATAAAAAACGGGCAAAATTTCATGGACAGCAACCGGAGATATGGGTGGTTAGGTTGTATGTTATCGTTAGCCAAAGTTATCGGTTCGTTGGTTATAGGTTCTCGGTTAGGCGACATGTCCGCCAGATATGAGCCAGCTGACTCGGGACTGCATACCGGTGTTCGTCAGGTAGCGGGTTATCGGTGAATTGGTTCTCGGTCATCATTCAATTTACAGTTTTGTCTTGTTTTGTCTTGTTTTGTCTTTTCCCCTTTAGTCTCTTCGTCTTTAAGTCTTTGAACTGTTCTTTACGCCCCGCGCTTTCTGTTGTTGATAAAGATTGGAACAGGCATCTGCATTCCATGTTAAATTTGTATATTTGATAAATAAAGATTTGGAAGGAACGAAAAAATCACTACTTTTGCACCCGCCTTTGACAAACAGAGGTACCTTAAGGATGACTCAGTAGCTCAGCTGGTAGAGCACATCCCTTTTAAGGATGGGGTCCTGGGTCCGAATCCCAGCTGGGTCACAAAATTTCTTATAACGCGTTGATTTTCAGCGCGTTTTTTATTTTATAGAGAGAACGGTGTGTTTGCATAAAATGATGCTTTAATCTAATATGTCAAAGTAGGAGTAAGTAAACTCATTTTTGTAAGCCTGTAATTCTTATTTCTGACGAATAACCGGTTGAATGCCCAGAATGATTTGGATGTTTTGAAAAAAGCTGGATGCTTTACAGCGATACTCCCAATTCATTACATCACTTTCTGACCGGTGAAGCCCTTAAAATACTTGAGTCCAGGGTCATGGCGATAAATCAGCTTCAAACCCGGCAAGATTGGCAAAGCAGACAATCTGCTGTGCAGGAATTGTTGTGGAAGATGGCGGGGCCATTTCCTGAAAAAAGCCGGTTAAATGCAAAGATCACCGGTACGGTGAAAAAGAACGGGTACAAAATAGAAAACGTCATTTATGAATCGCTTCCGGGATTTTATGTAACAGCCTCTCTCTTTGTTCGGGATAGTGATGAATCGCTTTTATGATCCTGGTTTTATTCATTCCCTTGTTCCGGGGGCGTTATCGGCTTACAACCTCCCCGATCTGGCCGGGAGCCTTGCGCCAGGAAAACTGCTGATCGTTGGAGCAACCGATGGCAATGGCAAAAAAACTGATCAGGAAAGCATTGACAGTGACCTTGCAATAATAAAAACAAGAGCATTAGTATACTGCTTCCGGCACTCTCCAGCCGGAAAATAAAGGAATGTTTTGAAGAACTGAAAGGCTTCTTCGGAATAACAAAAATCCTTTCTGTGCACGAGGCACGACATGCTGAATAATGGATAGGTTTCCTGTTCATTTTTAATCAGAAAAAGAGGTAAAAAAATGAAAATGTATAGATTTGTAACAATGGGGAAAAGACAAATCATCATATCAGATAAGGATTTATGGATAGACTTTATATCCGGGAAAAATGACGCTTTTCAAGCCATATATGAAAAGTACTTTCCCGAACTATTTAAGTGTAAAAGTTTAGGCTTCATCTGACAGCAGGGTATTTTTGCCCTTCTTTTTGTCCGTGATTGGCCACAAGATGGTATGTTTTCTATATCCAGGCTGAAAAATAAAGTGGTTTCTGCACATCTGCTTCTCGACCAATCCCAAAAAATGAAGATCGACCAATCAGAAAGTCAAACCTCTATTTTCCTGCCTTCCAAACCGGCAGATAATCCGCCGACTGTCATTGTAGTCGAAACAAATGGCTTGCCTCAGGTCAATCCTATGATAGTTTTACAAAAGAAGGATGGTTCAATGAATTTAGATTATCAAAAAGCAATTACCCACTGCAAAGCAATGAGGCGGTTCAACCGTAAGGGAGGATACCATATTTCCAAATGGACGGAACTTAAGGATTCGGTTGAGTGGTTTATCCATGTTGACAAGGCGGGTGCATTTAAAGTCGGTATCGAATATGGGGCTAAAAAGAATGGGAAGGTAAAAGGTTTGAGTTGGTGGTCGGTAATTCGATTTTTAACATGCAGGTACAATATACCGGCGATTGGTTTGATTATTTTAAGTTTCCTGCGGGTTATATAAAATACATGCCCACCGGGGATTATAAAGTTACTATGCGCCCCAAAGAATCAAATGATACGTATCTGATGTGGTTGCGCTCAATAAGCATTAATCCGGTGGAAAGAATTAAACAGGAAGGATGGGGGGTAAATGAAGATTTGCAGTAAATTCTTTATTTCCAGGGTTTTCCATAAATAGCAGTATGAAGGATCAAGATATGGCAAAAATTTAAGAATCAAAACAAACTCACAAAACCATGAATAATTTAAAAACCCGGTCCAGTTTGCTGCTTGTCGCAATATTATTCGCGGATTTTATTTACGGACAGGAAAAACCC
>CAYWTT010000188.1:0-7144 GCA_964461245.1 uncultured Prolixibacteraceae bacterium
GCTGAGTCCTCCCACGTTGGGATCTATGGCCATCCCGTTGTCGTTGAGGATGACCAGGATATCCGATTTCAGGTATCCGGTGTTATTGAGCCCTTCATAAGCCATTCCGCCAGTCAGGGCGCCGTCCCCGATAATGGCCACAATCTTGCGGTTTTCGTGCTTCAGCCGGTTGGCCACCGACATACCCAGGGCCGCAGAAATGGAGGTGGAAGAGTGTCCTACGCCGAAACTGTCGTATTCACTTTCCGTCCGTTTGGGGAAACCGCTGATTCCCCCGTATTTCCTGTTAGTTTCGAAAATATTCCGGCGGCCGGTAAGTATTTTGTGACCGTAGGCCTGATGCCCGACATCCCAGATCAATTGGTCATAGGGAGTATTGAAGACATAATGAAGGGCAACAGTCAGTTCCACAACACCCAGGCTGGCACCGAAATGCCCCGGATTGTGGCTGACCGAGTCAATGATGAAATTTCGCAATTCACTGCAGACCTTTGGCAAATCACCGGTTTTAAGTTTCCTTAAATCTTCCGGGGAATCAATGGATTGGAGGAGGTTATATCCGGAATCTTCCATTCATCAAATCATTTGGACCGCAAATATAGAACATTTAAAGAAACGATAGGACCGTCCTCAGGATAACGATGTGTAATGCTTTACCAGCTTTAATCCGTCCAGGGTAAGGATCGGTTCAATATGGTGGATGGCAGGGATCAGCGGTGCCATTACCGTGCTGAGTCCGCCGGTAGCCACTACGGTAAGAATCTCCCCGAGTTCACCTTCTGTGCGCTTGATGAGGGAATCCACCAGTCCGGAATATCCTAAAACGATACCTGCCTGGATGGCGTGCATGGTATTTTGCCCGAGAACCGACGGCGGGGGGACCAGATGGACACGGGGTAACAGGGCTGTTTTTCCGGCAAGGGCATTCACCACGGTATTCATTCCCGGAGCGATGGCTACCCCAAGGATTTTGCCGTTTTTCCCGACAGTGGTGAAGGTCAGGGCAGTTCCGAAATCGATCACCATGGTGAATTCGCCATATTTTGTGTAGGCTGCCAGGGAATTGGCTACCAGATCGGATCCTATCTGATAGGGATTTAATACTTCAATGGGCAGTTTATCATATATTTCCGGACCTAAAATTATAGGCCGCAGGTTCAGGAAATGGCTGAGCATATCGATGAAAGGCTGGACCAGCGTGGGAACTACACTGCTCAAAACAACCGATGTCAGCAGGTCGGGAGATACTTCACCGTTTGAAATCAAAGTGCGGAAGATGACTTCGTACTCATCGGCCGTCTTTTCGGTATCGGTCTGTATCCGCCAGTTCGACAGCCAGCTTTCTCCGGAATGAATGCCAAATACAATGTTGGTGTTTCCAATGTCAATGACCAGTAACATACTTTTTTCTTTAAAATTAATTCAAATAAAACGAGTTAAACGTTCCGTTAGGCAGAATATTCAATATTTTATGATCATTTTGAACTTATTAATTGTGAAGAGTGAAATATTTTGTATATTACCAAAGCTAAATAGCTTAAAGTTGGGATTTTATGCAAAACAACCGCAATCCATTAATTTTTGTCGTAGAAGACAATCCGGTTTACAATGATGTGGTAGGAGGGATTTTGAAGACCAATAAGTTTAATAATCTCCGATCATTTAAAAGCCCGGAAGAGTGTTTAAAGAGTATTCACCTGAAACCCGACATTATCGTTCTGAATTATGCCTATTCCGGTTTTACGGGATTGGATCTGATGAGGAAGATACATGAAACTCAGCCTGAGGTGATTTTTATTTTTCTCAGTGGGCAGAACGATGTGGAAACCGCTGTCAGAATTATCCGGCATGGCGCTTTCGATTATGTGGTTAAAAACGAAAAGGCTCCGGCCAGGTTAATTTCTGCCATCAATCAGGCCATTTCGACCGACAGAAAGGCAAAAGTAAAAAGAGGGCTCAGGATCGGCGGGGTGATGATCTTTGTCATCATCCTCATCTTGCTTATCATTCTCTTTTCCTTATCCATATTTTCCGATCAATTCAGGCTTTTCTGAACGGGTTTGCTATTTTCGGGGATTCGTAAATTTAATAACCGGGTGAGTGGCTGTATTACAAATCTTCCGGAGATATAAGACCATTTTTTGGGCTTCCAATGTGATCGAACTTTTCGAGCGTTGGGCCTGGTATGGATTTTACATGGCATTTGCACTGTACCTGGTTAATTCAAAAGATACCGGGGCCCTCGGTTTTTCTCAGGCCGAGAAAGGGATTATCATGGGAACAGGTTCAATGTTGCTCTATTTTCTGCCTCTTTTTACAGGTGCCGTGGCCGATAAGCTGGGATACAGGCGAATGCTGTTCCTGGCTTTTGCCCTTTACTTTTCAGGCTATTATATGATCATGCGGTTTGACACCTTCGGGTGGATCTTTTTTGCCTTCCTTTGGACCTGTACCGGGGGTGCATTTTTCAAACCGATCATTTCTGCCATGATCGCGCGCCACACCGATGCGGAAACCTCCTCCATTGGATTCGGTATTTTTTACATGATGGTTAACATCGGGGGATTTATCGGTCCTTTTATTGCCGGAATTATCCTGAACAAGAGCTGGGATTATGTTTTTTATATGTCGATGGCTGCGATTGCCCTCAATGTGCTGCTTACTGTTTTCTTTTTTCATGATCCTGTGGTAAGGGAGGAAAGAAAAACGGCAGCGGAGGGTATTATTCAGGCTTTCCGGAACATCGGAATGACACTTGTCAATTGGAAATACCTGTTGTTTCTGGTCATCATGTCGCTGTTCTGGACAGCTTTCAACCAACTCTATTACTCTTTTCCCGTATTTGTGGACCAGTGGGCCGATACTGCGACCGTTTTCAGGGGAATCCACCGGGTATTTCCCTGGCTGGCCGATGCCATCGGTACTCCTGAAGGGACTATTTCAGCCGTGACCTTTTCCAGTATGGATTCATTTTTCATCATTCTGTTTCAGCTGATGGTTTCTGCTTTTGTGATGCGCTACCGGCCTCTTCTGGCCATGATGGGGGGCATCACGGTTCTGGCTGGTGGTTTGGGATTGATGTTCTCCTTCCAAAGCGGCTGGCTGATCCTCTTGGGGATCCTGGTTTTCGGCCTGGGTGAAATGGCCAGTTCTCCCAAGTTTACCGAATATATCGGGCGGATAGCACCCGAAGATAAAAAAGCACTTTACATGGGAACCTCATTTTTGCCCATCGCTGGCGGACATCAGCTGGCCGGGTGGCTTTCAGGCGGAATTTTTGAGCATATCGCCGATAAATACTATCTTCTCGGCAGGGAACTTGCACGGAGAGGTATCCGGTTGCCGGAAATATCGGACACCTTCTCCAAAAATGATTTCTGGAGGGAAGCTGCCCAACATTCAGGTCTTTCCACAGAGGAGCTGGGTAACTTGCTTTGGAACAGCTATCATCCCTATCACATCTGGTATCTCTATTCCGGTATTGCCGTTGCGGCCGCACTTTTTCTCTGGCTTTACCACCGCTTCTTAGTAAACGGGAAAGCATAAAAAACTGCCGAAAACGCTGCAATGCGTATTCCGGCAGTCTGATATGCTGGGTAATACCGATTGATTTATTCCTTCGGAGCTTCTCCCGGAACCGGGATGACCACGTTTTTCATGATGCCCACATCTCCCATGACAAAGGTATCTGGTCCCAGTTTCAGATCAGAGTTCATCATTTCTTCGAGGGTAACCATTTTACCGGTGTAGGCTGAAACCCGTCCCATGATGGCGGTCATGCAGCTTAGAGCAGTTGCTTCAGCTTCGTTGACCGGTTTGTCCTGACGTATACAGGTGACCAGGTCAATGTGTTCCTGGATATAGGGACTGATGGCCACCGATTTTCCGGGTTCTCCCTTTTCGTTCACCGGATAGGCGTAGGAGTAGAGTTCGTTGCCGGCCAGGTCGAAGATCTTGTTCTGGCAGTTGGTCGATCCTTTGGTACCGCGTATCCATTCACTCACGTTGTTTTCGCAGCCGTTAATCTGGCGGCACATGCTGTGCATATGCATTCCGTTGTCATAGACAAAATCGACCGAGAAATTGTCATACTGATCACCGGTTACCCTGCGCTGACGCGATCCGAAACCTACGGCTTTGGCAGGATAGTTCCCCGTGAACCAGTTGATCACGTCCAGGTTGTGCACATGTTGTTCCACGATGTGGTCGCCTGAGAGCCATAACCAGTTTACCCAGTCGCGGATCATGCACTCCATTTCGCTCCAATCGGCCTGGGGGTTGCGGTGCCAAAGTTTGGAACCATTCCAGTAAGCATTGGCCGACACGATGTCGCCGATGGTTCCGGTAGCTACCTGTTTGTATACTTCGATATAGTCTTTCTGGTGGCGCCGCTGTGTTCCCGTCACGATCTTCAACCCCAGTGATTCTGCTTTTTTGGCCGAAGCAATCACACTTCTGACACCTGTCGGATCAATGGCGACCGGTTTTTCCATGAAAACATGTTTCCGGGCATTGACGGCAGCTTCAAAATGAATGGGACGAAAAACAGGCGGAGTGGCGAGGATGACCACATCCACTCCAGAGTCGATTACTTTCTGGTAACTGTCAAAGCCGATGAAGCAATTCTCTTCGGGAATTTCTACATTTTTTTCATTTTTGATTTTCTCACGGCATGAGTCAATCCGGTCTTTAAATACATCTCCCAAAGCGGTGATGGTGACATTTGGTCCGGCTGCCAGCCAGTTGAGGGCGGCGCCCGTTCCCCGGCCTCCACAGCCGATGACCCCGGCTTTCAGTGGTTGCCCGTCGGGAGCAGCATCCAGCAAAGGCGGAACTGAAAGCTCTTCCGGTTTCTTAAATGGTTTCCCGGTTACCAGAGACACATTTTTATTATTTCCGGCAGAACATGAGACGAGCGGATTCAATCCGGCCACTCCGGCTGCCCCCAGCGCTGCGGCGCCGGCAATGAATTTCCTTCTTGAAAAATCATATTTACCCATGGTGATCAGTTATTTTTTAGTTATTCAATCAATGTTTTCCCGTTTTATCATCAAAATCGCAAACTACCCTGAAGGTAATATGGTTACAATCGGACAGCCACCAAATGCTCTTGGGCATTTGAGGATCGGTTTTCAGCCAGGCTTCCGTCTGAGTGTGGTCGCGGGCTGCACAACGTACTTCCCCTGCCTCACTTTTAAAGGATCCTCCCCTGACCACCCTTTCTTCTCCGCTGACCGGCCCTTTGGGATCGGCAATCCCGTTGGTTAACCTGCCGTACGCTTCGGGTGAATACCAGTCGGAACAATATTCCGCTCCATTGCCCAACATGTTCTTGAGTCCGTATGGATTGGCCTCCACCTCATCGGGGGTATGGGTTTTACTCAGGCTGTTGCCCAGATAAACCACATATTTCGAAATGATATCGTTTTCCTTTCCGAAGAGACGGCCGAAAAAGCCTTTTCGGATAAATGATTTCGGATTGCCTTCGAAAAAGTAAGGTGTTTGTGTCCCTCCCCGGGCAGCATATTCCCACTCTGCCTCGGTGGGTAGCCGGTAATGCTTGCCGGTTTTTGCCGACAACCATTTGCAGTATGTTTCTGCAGCATGGAATGTCATGGTGATGGCCGGACGCGAACCCATACCCCAGTTCTGATCGGGTTGCCCGTAAGGGGGGGTGGGACCTGAAATGGCATCCACATCAGCCATGGTCCTTGTCCCTTCAGTATCCGTCGTCCGCCCTTCCCCTGCCGTGGCAGAATAAAATGCCAGATACTGATCCCAGGTAACTTCGGTTTCACCCATAAAGAAGGAACTTATCTGCACCTCCTTTACAGGTCCTTCATCTGCATTCCGAAATGGCTCATCTTCCGGGCTGCCCATCCTGAATCTGCCGCCGGCTATCGCTTTCATCTCAAAGGAGATCGCTGTGCCGGGCACCGTTTCGGTGAAGCTTTTCAACCCGTTGACAACAGCAGAATCGGGGAACAACTGCCGGCTGGCGGCTGAAGTCAACCCAAATCCGGTATTCTGGGTATGCTTCCGGTTGGGATCAAAATGACCTACATCGATATGACAATTCAGACAAAGCAGGTCGTCCTTTTTCCGGTCATAATAAAGATGAGCATCCTGGCCTTCTTTGGTCAGTGTAAGTGGATAGAGGTTGACATGACATTTTACACACGACTGCTGGTAGGTGAAGGCTTGAGCCTTCTCCACCGTTCTTCTGGCTTCCCAGTTGAAATCGGAACTGTCTTTCGTAAGGTAACCCCAGGCATCCTTTACTCCTAATCTGACCTTTTCCCTGAGGTACCCCTCTCCTTCAGGGGGAAGATGACATTCCACACATTCCACCCTGACGCCGCTTTTGGTGACGTAATGACTGGACAGTTTCCAGGAACTGAAGACATGGGGATGCACATGACATATTTCACAAAATCCAGAGGATGAAGTGGCATGAATCCCTTTCCCGGAAAAAACGGCGAATAATATACCCAGCACAAATGAGGTTAAAATAAGCAGGAAAAGTTTGTTTTTAATAATACAAACCGGTTTTTTCGGCATGGTCGGATTTCGCTATTTAATGATTATGATGATGTTAATGATCACAGACTTCAAAAGTAATAATAAATCATGGCTCGGTTCACCCGGGTTACAAATTGATCCTAATTTAGAAAGAGTATAGATTTTACCAGAATTTTCCTCTCCGGAAGTTATTTCCGGTGAGTTTGCCGTAAATTAGAGGAGAAAGATGAGAACCATGCCCCGGCTTTTTGAAGATTTTATCGGCCTGTTTTATCCCCGGCTGTGTATTACCTGCGGAAACAGACTGGTCACCCAGGAGAAATTCATTTGTCTGGATTGCCTGGTGGACTTGCCCAGGACCTTGTTTCACCAGAATCCCGACAACAAGGTGGCGCAGCTTTTCTGGGGCAGGGTAAAAGCGGAATACGCCACTTCATGGTTGTTTTTCCGAAAAGGGAGCCGTTACCAGAAGCTGATCCATTACCTGAAATACAAAGGATTGAAGGAAATCGGGGAGGAAATGGGATTTTTATTTGGAAGTGAACTGAAAGAATCTCCTTTTCAGGAAGTTGATCTGGTGGTTCCGGTTCCTCTGCACCCCAAAAAGCTGAAGCAAAGAGGG
>CAYWTT010000189.1:0-3031 GCA_964461245.1 uncultured Prolixibacteraceae bacterium
TCACCGGAATGCGGTGAGACCGACCCCCCGGATGAATTCCCCTGGGGAGGAGGCGGAGTTGGTCCGGCTTGAGGTGCTAGCCCGGCCTCCTGCGGAGCATCCTTTTTCTCAGAGTATGCTGCTGTGAAAAACACCCTGTTTCCCCAGACCACGGGAGAAGAGTTCCCCTGACCGGAAATCGCATATGTCCAGACTATATTGGTGTCATTAGCCCATTTTTCCGGCAGATCTTTACTTATCGATACCATATTGGCATCGGGGCCTCTGAACTGTGGCCAGTTGGAGGTGCAGGAGGTGATTACCGTGGTGACCAGAAGGAACAGAATGATTAAAAGGGAAAACTCATTTTTTCTTTTCATAATCATCCGGAATTTTTGGTTTATACGTTTATTATCAGCCAATAAAGCTAACAAATATTCCGCTTTACTGAAATGAAAATCCGTTGTTTTACACCTACCTGGTTAAGAACTGACCATTTTGTTGAATATTATTTTTAGAAATGAACCGGCGAGGATTAAAACTTCAGTGACCAGGAAACAGAAGGGATGATCGGAAGCATGGAAACCTGCACAAAATGATCATACCGTTTATAATAGAAATACGGATTCAGTCGGTTATACACATTGTAGACCGAAATTTTCCAGGTTCTTTCCCGGTCTTTCTTCAGCTTTTTCGAAGCCGACCAGGCCAGGTCAAGATGATGAAAGGGAGGCATCCGGTAATTATTGGGGTTGGGGAAAGATTCATACCAGGTAAAATGGTCCAGATAGGGAAAATCGGTATCCAAACCCGGTAAAAGAGTCCCCTGGATATGTTCGTCGGGGATGGTAATGGCATTACCCGAAGCAAAAATAAAAGAAAGCGTAACATCCTTATGTTTGGCAATTGTTTCCTCCAGCATAAAATTTACGAGAAGACTCAGGCTGTGCCGGCGGTCAAATTTAAAGGGGAAATATTTACCCTCGTTGATTTCTTCGAATCTTCTTTTTGCCCACGAAAGGGTATAACCAGCCCAACCGGTAATTTTTCCGCTGGTTTTTTCAATCATTATTTCCGAACCGTAATTCAGTCCTTTCCCGGCAACAGTCAAGTCTTCCCATGTTTTTCCGGATCCGGTGACAAGCATAACTCCCGGTTTGTACTCAACCAGGTTTCTCATAGGTTTGTAATAGGTGTCTAATTCCAGGTTCCACCCATTTCCAAGTCCGGCATTTAGTCCTAAATCTATCAGCCATGCTTCTGCCGGGGTTGTTTTCTTTGTGGATGTAACCCAGAGATCAGTGGGCATATTGAGTGAGTTATTCGTTAAAAGGTGGATGGGTTGTACCATTTTTTGAAGGGATACTTTCAAATCTAAATCGGTAGATGTTGAATATTTAATTGAAATCCGTGGTTCCGGATAAAGGGATGTTTTCCCTTTTACCTTGTATAAAAGGAGCCTTAACCCATAATTAATCTGAATCGGATCAACAGGTCTGAATTCATCTTCGCCATATAAGGAAAACTGATTTGCCCTGGACACCGAATACCGGCCAAATACAGTATCTGCTTCAAGACCTGTAAAATTCGTTATTTCCGGATGAAAAGCGAGTCTGGAAATTTGATATCCAAATTTTATAGTATGATTGGTTCGCGAAAGGTCAAAATCACTTTTTACACAGAATTCTTCCAGTCCGCTCTGTGTGCGTTGTCCGGATTTACTGGTTTTTATAATTTCATAAACTTCCCTGAATTGATATTTGCTGAAGTAAGACGATGTGTTCACAAACAATCTGGGTGAAATTACCAGGTTCCATCGAGCCACTGAAGTAAAATTGCCCCAGTTGAAACTGTACTTATCGGTTACAAGGGTGTCTTTGGAATTCACAAAATAACCATCGCTTCCCTGATAATGACTAAGAAATAGCCGGTTTTTGGAATTTATGATCCAGTTAATTTTAGCATTAACGTCGTAGAAGGAATAACCCCATTTTTCTGTTTCTTTCGAAATGATCTGTTTTGCACGAAGGGGTATGTCAATCCATGATCTACGGCCAGAAACCATCCAGGAGGATTTATCCTTTTTTAAAGGCCCCTCAAGCATAAGTTTCCCTGATACGGGGGTGATATCAAATTGGCCGCCTGTTCTTTTCATATTTCCTTCTTTCATGGTCACATCCACGACGGAGGACAATCTGCCTCCATATCTTGCCGGTATGCCACCTTTATAAAACCGGATATCTTTAATGGCGTCGGTGTTAAATGTAGAAAAGTAACCAAAGAGATGGTTGGTATTATACACCGGAACCCCATCCAATAAAAACAAATTCTGATCTTGTGACCCTCCCCTTACATTAATACTGGAGGTCCCCTCATTCCCGGCCTTGACTCCCGGTAAGAACTGTATGGTTTTAAGTGCGTCGGACTCTCCAAGCAGGGATGGTGAAAGTTCAATTTTTTTTGCACTGAGATAGTATAATCCCGGCATTACCGCATTGACAACTATATTCTCCTTTCTGTGCGCAGAAACGCTGATTGCTTCCATTTCCAATCCCGGCAAGAGTGAAAAGTCCATAATGCTATCGCCCTTATTCTCAATTTCCCTGATGGCTTTCTGATATCCCACGAATGAAATTTCAATAATAAGCTTCCCGGGAGGCATGGACAAAGCATAATAGCCATACTGATTGGAAGAGGTCCCTCTTTTTAAGGATGGGATCCATACAGATGCGCCCGATAAATATTCTCCGGTATAATTGTCTCTGATTGTTCCTGATAAAGTCATTTGCTTAACAGGTTGGGCATAAACCGAAGTACCTATCATCGCGGCAAGTATAATCATCTTCCAGCAAGTCATCTTCTATACATTTTCAGGGTACGGTTATATCAAACTGACTGATGGTATAAGATCCAAATATTCCCTTGCCGTTCGAAATATTGGAATAGATGTTCACCGGAGTATAGAAAACAGGCATGTCTCCAATAACTCCAAGCTCATACTGCATGATGGCCGATTTCATATATTGATCAAGATGCTGGTCAGCATTGATTA
>CAYWTT010000189.1:3131-7135 GCA_964461245.1 uncultured Prolixibacteraceae bacterium
TACTGCATGATGGCCGATTTCATATATTGATCAAGATGCTGGTCAGCATTGATTATATAGATAAAAAAAGTATAATCTATTTCTTTAAACTGATCAGGATTAGGCCATATTCGGGGTAAGCAAAACGATATTTTTCTACCATTATAATTACTATCCTCAAGTCTTGCATAAAAATGATAAGAATAAGTCATTTTACCTGTTATATCTTCATTTTTACTTCTGTTGAAGTCGTCAAATGACAAATAATCAGATGAAATATATGTTTCATATTCCATTGTTTTACTATTGAATGCATATGTCTTTTGTCCCACCCAGTAATAATTCTTTTCATTGGGATCATCCACAATGTTTATCTGGATTTGGTTTTCATTTATCAATGGGGTGACCTTTATAACTGTTTGAACAGGGACCCTGGTTAATGAAGAGATAATCTTGCCCTGGCTTGTAACGACTCTTAACCCGTAATCATTTCCTGGAACCGGTTTTACAGGTGCAGAATAAACCCCGTTTCCCAGACAGGAAAGTTTTGTTAAGGCTTTTCCGTCAGTAATTTCTACCTCGGCATTATTAATGACATTAAAAATTTCTTCTTTATCCGACCGGAGCGATTCACTCAACCTGACTTTAAATACTGAATCAGGCGTCATCAGGCAGTTTACGACCACATTCGTTTCAAAATCCTTGAAATCCAGGTTGACTTCCCTGGTGCAGGAATTAAAAATCAGGATAGTGGTAATTATAAGAAATAAAATTCTCATAAAATTATTATTTGCTTTATAGGGTTTGTACTATTTCACACACCTGACAGATAGTTGGTATTCATCTATGTTCGAGCTTAGTCTGCTTATTGCATCAGATGTGGCATAAAAATACCTGTTGAAAGCGGTTTGTGAATTTTCAGAAACAGACCAGAATCCCGCACTCATTCCGGGATTGGTAAACACTTTTTGTTTTACCCTGTACCAGCCTGAAGGGACAATTGAAAAGCCTGACTTATTGTTTGAATTTTTAGCATTTTCAGATTCCCAGAGTCGCATACCGGGTTCCTTCATCATCCCGCCACACGGACTGCCCCGCATGGATGACAGATCCAGATCACATTCCGGCATTCCAATGTTTTTTTCCAACTCCTTCCATTCATTATCCGATGGCAAATGCCACCCAGGCGGACAAACCGTCATTGCCTCGGCATAAGTATAGAGTCTGCCGAACCCCATTTTACTATAGCTTTCATTGTTTTCAAAATAGATACTTCCGGAGGTGGAAAAATTAAGATTCTGAAGCATCCAAATTTGTTCGCCAAAATGTTTTATGGGATAGTGCTTCCCATCCCTTGGATCGGAGAGAAACTCTACCGGCTTGGTCTTAATTATTACAGTATCACTGTATACATAACCGAGGTTGGTTTCAAAATAGGCCCGGATAATATACCTGGTATCTGGTTCAAGTCCTGACATTCCTGTTATGCAATCTTCAAAACTTGACTTATAATTAATACCTATAAAAGAGGAAGAATCAACCACAGGAAAATCCGACTTATCCCAGCAAATTCCTTTATATTGCAATCCAACCCCTTCTTGAATATCGGTGATTTTTGAAATCACTAAAGCACTATTATGGGTAAGGTTTTCAACGGCTTGGATTTCAACCTTCCCGGGGATAAAATCCTTCCGGCATTGGATGATTGGAAGAATTAACAATATCGTGAAGATAATCATAAGTTTTTTCATTATAAATCTCTCATTACTAATGTGGTAAAGTGAAAATATATAAAGGGGCCAGACGATACTGACCCCTTTTGCTTTTTACTGTTTCAAATACATCCTCGCTTTTCCATGATCAGGCATTAAATTATAGCCATCAGAAGAAGCATTTACTCCATTTTTCCTTTCCCAATATAAAACTATTATTTCTCCGAAGCTTTCATCTTTCTCCGCAATTTTGAATTCAATTCCTGCAGTTACGGTATAACTAATTATTTTAATTAGCTGTATTTTAAATGTATCCCCCAGTTTGATGGTCGTTCCATTCCCATCCCCATCATCCTCAATAAGTACGAACCTGTAAGAATAAGATGAATTTCTTACATCCCATGGAAACAAGTAATGGTTGTAAGTACACCATTTATCCTTTTGTGCATCTTTGGATTTTTGTCCCAAGCTGTTAACGCCACTACTGGGATATGCAACCACAGAATTGCCAGAACCTAATAGATATGATGTTTTGTACTGTAGTTCAATTTTCCCGTCAAAGAGTCCACAACACCATTTCCAGCAATCCGTATCGATATAAATTTTGTCAATAATATCCCGATTACCGTTGGTTCTCCAACTTGCATAAGTTTCTAATCCATTGGTGAGTGCAGAGGTGTTACCATTTGCGTTTACAGCCCTGACAGAGTAAATATAGTTACTGCCGCAACTTAAATATTGGTCATAATAATTTATCTGATCGGCGCCTACTGTCGCAAGCAAATAATTCGGATATGTGGAATACTGTCTGAATATTTCATATGCAGTAGCTCCTTCTACCTGAGACCAGTTTACCTGTATAGTATAAGGTCCGGCAGGATGAACCGAAAAATTGCCCGGAGTTTCAATAGTTGAAGATGCAGATTTCAACCCGGGCTCAATGGTTAACCCGGGATTTAGCCGGGTTTTGTTTACAACTTCGGCAGAAGTGATTCTCCGCAATTCCAAGGCATGTTGAAAATCAACCTGGTCTAATACTTCAATAACTGGAGAGCTCTTCCCCGATTCAGCCGATTTAAGCTGTTTATCTGCAATTTCATAGGCTTCGCCGGCGGTAAAAACTCTTTCTTCTTCTGGAATAACAAAACCATCAGGATCAACCCTCATCATTCCTTTGTCATCCACCCTTTCCGCTTTTCTGACTAAAAGAATGGGATTTTTGATCTCATCCTCTTTTACCAGCACTTCATTTCCGTTTACATCGAAGGCCTTTACCGCGGTTCCCATTTCTTCCTGATAATCTATTGGTAAGCTGACTACCAATGGGACCGTACTTCCAGCATTCCATTCCTCAAAATATACCGGACTGGAAATCTGGAGGTTGACATAGTTAAGTAAGGATTTTTGCACACCCGTATAGTCTATTCCGGCATTTCTGGCAACCATTTTCAGCAAGTTGGAGAATCGGATCAGACCATAGCGCGTTGTTTCGATTTCCTTGTCTTTGATAAGATTGAAAAGGATATCATAATCAGAGGTAAACTGTTTGGCAATTTCAGATTGAAGGAATAATCTTACATTAATATCCGCCAATGACATGGCCAAAACCTTGGCAAATACTTCATGCGTATTGTTAAGTGCTTCAAAACTTCCGGAAACGGGAACAGAATTCAGGATATTCTCTTTAAAGTCCTGATCCTTCTGACAAGCACTAAACAAAACCAGAAATAATAGTACAATTATTTTTAATTTATTCATTTCATGATGTTTTATTTGTTATCAGCATTTGCCCTTTTGCATTTGCCACGTGCAAAAGTCGTCCCCGTATACCAGCCATGAAGCGGCACATCAAACTGGTTTTTCCTCCCCGGGACGGGAACCAATAACGCGTGGGAACCCCGGGGAGGGTCTTAAACCAGTTTGTTAATCCCTATTGAGACGAGATAAATCATTGATTGATTGGAATTGGCTTTATGTATTCAGACGCTGTTAACAATTTAACAAAACATTTAAGGGTTTGGACTTGTAGATGAAATATAGGCATTTTTTAAATTATTTGCAATAGTTCATCATAAAAAATCTTAGTAATTTACGTTCAATGGTTTTAGTCCGGAATCCCGTTTGAAATTTAGTCTGTATATTGTAAGACATTTTGCAGTAAAGAATCTGTCCCGGCACTCCATATAATGTTGTTTTTCTTTTTTTTTTTCGTAACTTACTTACGCAATGATCTCCGGTAATTCAAAAAATTCCCGGGAAGGACAATATAAAACAGGCAAGTATGAATCGGATTTAAAAAACGTCTTTTGAAAG
>CAYWTT010000190.1:0-7111 GCA_964461245.1 uncultured Prolixibacteraceae bacterium
GTTGTTTGCCGGCTGAATTCTGATCTTTGATATCTTTCCCATTCACCTCGTAAACCCTGGCTTTCCCTTCAAAATTTCCAAACTGACTGATAATATCAGTAACTACAGGATTCTCCTTATTCCTGTTTACCACATTTACTATCAGTTCATTATTGTCATTATATGCAGCCGATACATCGAGATACGGAATTTGCTTATTGTGCAGGTCGTAAACTGGACTGTCCACAAATGCCTGAACAGATTCCCCGTGACAATGATTGGCAAATATTTCCAGCGGATAATAAATCGTTTGGAACCAGCAACCATCGGGGGAAGTAAAAATGGGCGCAATGACATTCACCAGCTGAGCCATATTGGCCATTTTGACTATCTGGGCATTTCTCACAAAAATATTGAGATAAGAAGCTACAACCAGGGCATCTTCCAGGTTGTAAATCTCTTCATTACCCTCATCCCCATGCGCTCTGTACCAAACATTATACTCGTCAAAAGCAATATAAACCGGATCTTTTCTTCTTGATTGAAGCAATTTTTCCTGAATGAGGCCTTCGGTGACTTTAATTGCTTTTTCAGCAAAACTTACGGAGGCCATGTATTCATAAAAATCGTTTTTCCTGTTCCCGGTATAATAATGCAGAGAGAGATAATCCACATAGTCTTTCAGGTAATCCAGGACCGTACGGTTCCATCCCACCCAGTCGGAGCCATAATTACTAGATCCGGAAGCAATCAGCTTTATGTCTTTGTCAACCCATTTCATCAATTTGGCAGCCTCAAGCGCGAATTTCCCGTAATCATCCGCGTTTTTATGCCCCATCTGCCAGGAGCCGTCGATTTCATTGCCCAACCCCCAGTAAGTGATTTTATATGGCTCAGGGTGCCCATTTTTTATCCTTAAGTCAGAATAATAGGTTCCTTTATCCACATTGCAATATTCCACCCAGTTGCGTGCTTCATCGAGCGTTCCTGTCCCCATATTAACACAGAAATAAGGTTCGGTACGGGCTGCCCTGCACCAATCCACAAACTCATCCGTACCAAAGCTGTTGTTTTCCCTGTTTCCCCAGGCCAGATCGATCCTAACCGGCCGTTGCTGTCTGGGACCTATTCCGTCCTCCCAGTGATAACCGGACACAAAATTGCCACCCGGCCACCTGACAATGGGTACATTCAGTTGCTTTACCGATTCAATCACATCTTTTCTGAAACCTTTTTCATCCGACAACGGGGATCCCGGCTCATAAAGCCCACCATATATACATCGCCCCAGATGCTCGACAAAATTTCCGTATATGTTTTTATTTATCGTTCCGATTTTCCTTTCTATATCAATCTTTATTCTTGCCTGTGGTTCCTTCAACGGACCAGGTTTCTGCGCATAGACCTGTATCGCCATAAACATGCCTGCTGTCCAATAAAACCATTTCTTCATACTCATAATATTGGTTTCATTTTATGCCATTTCCGTATTCATAAAAAAGTCTCTGTCCAGCCTGATTCCGGGGAAATTTTACATTTCCTGATTCTCCCAGTTAAAGGGTTGAAAACTTATATATACAGACGGAATAATAGTTGTCTCCCGGATTTAACAGGGTGGAAGGAAATTCCGGCTTATTGGGACTATCGGGGAAGTGCTGGGTTTCAAGGCAGAATGCAGTCCGGTGTTGATAGGCAATCTTCCCTTTCCCCACATCTTTCCCGTTTAAGAAATTTCCGCCGTAAAACTGGATACCCGGCTCATTGGTCCACACCTCCATTCTCCTTCCCGAAACCGGATCGGTCACCCATGCAGCCAGCCGAACAGTTTTATCCGAACCTGTCACATCCAGCACCCAATTGTGGTCATACCCTCTCCCGAAAATCAGTTGCGGATGCATTTCATTTACCCGTGCACCGATCATCACCGGATTTCTGAAATCAAAAGGAGTTCCGGTAACAGCCGCTATTTCTCCTGTCGGAATCAATCCTTCATCAACAGGAGTATAGAATCCGGCAGGAATCTGAAGGATGTGATTGTTGATGGTGTTTTCAGGATTTCCTGTCAGATTGAAAAACGAATGGTGGGTAAGGTTAACAACCGTCTGCTGGTCAGTTGAAGCGAAATACTCAATTTTAAGCTCATTGGCAGCGGTTAACCCAAAAACCACTTTCACGCTCAGGTTTCCGGGGAATCCCTCTTCGCCATCTTTTGAAAGATAGGTCATTTCAAGTATGTCGTCACTGAGCTGATATGCCTCCCAGCAAACATTATGAAATCCGCCGGATCCGCCATGAAGGGAATTATCTCCGTTGTTCTTTTCCAGGGAGAACACCTTATCTCCAATGACAAACCGGGCATTGCCGATTCTGTTTCCATAGCGGCCGATGGTAGCACCGTAATATTTCTCACTGGAATTCAGATATTGCTCCGGTTTATCATAACCAAGGACCACATCTCCAAAGTGCCCGGTTTGGTCAGGTGTAAGAAGGCTGACTATCCTGGCACCGTAATTGGTCAAGACGGCCTTCAATCCATGTCCGTTCCGAATGGTAAATAGTTTCATAAAAGGCAAGAATATAATATAAATAATAAACTGATACATCATTCAGAATCAACCGGTATTTCCCGGATAATCACCCTCGACAAGAAAGAGTTAATATATACTTTTGAAAATGAACGATATCCGACATAAAAGTATACAGATAAAAAAAGAGACCTGCATACAAAGTGATATAAATACTGTAGAAAATGACATTTGAAAACAAAAATGTTCCGGGATATTCCCTGGCAGCATTCGTGTATCAGTAAGAGATTTTTGTTGTGCCGGGGCTGTCAGATATCAGCTACTGGTTAATATTCGCTCGCCCAACCAACTACCATAACTGGTCACGAAAAAAGAAACAATCAGTATCAGCAGTCCCGTGATCAGTATCAGATAGGTTTTCAACCTTACATTCTTCCACTCTTTCATCAACACTCCCACGATGTAACTGAAGAAAATGAGCATGGACATATGGAGTACCCAACTAGCAAACTGAAAGCTTCCCATTTTTACATGACCCAAACCATAGAAGAAAAACTGGAAGCACCAAAGGGAACCGGCCAGGGCAGACCAAAACCAGTTTTGGACGATTATCTTAGAGGACAAACCATTATTGAATACAAACTCCTTTAAAGTTCCCTTTCTTATCCCTGCCACGACAAACCAGATTATATTTACCACGAAACATCCGGAAGTAGAAATCACCATTTTGGCATTGCCCTCAAAATGTCCGGCACCATTCCGGGCGGCCATATCGGCAATGGGTTTTCCGTATTCAAGCGATAAATTGAAAACTCCGGAAAGGACGCCGGCCACAATGGTCAACAGCAAACCAACGGTCATATTGAATTTTTGCCGTTCCCCAGCGCAGGACATCAGGTCGTTTTCCTTTCTGAAACCGGCCCAGCCGCATATCACCACCCCCGAAAGTGAAAGGATCATACCGGAAAGTACGATTCCCCCCCCGGGTTTGGTGAAATAATCAATTAATCCTCCAAAGATCATCATCGGTAAAAGAGTCCCTAAAACGGCAGAAATTCCGATAGCAAGGGTATAGGTAAGGGAATACCCGATATGATTGATAGCCTTGCCAAACGACATGCCTCCAAAGCCATAGGCGGCGCCCAGGATAAAGGCCATCCAGAATGGTTTGGAAGGAGCTTCGGCCAGGATCCGGAAAAAGCCCGGCACGGTGAGCCATCCCACCACCAGGGGCATAATCACCCATGCGAACAGCGACTGTGCGATCCAGAATGTTCCCCATGACCACTGACGGGTTTGGGTATTGGGTAAATAGCAACTTGCGGCCGAAATCCCGCCGATGGCATGAAGTCCGGTTCCAATAACAGGATTAGGTGTGATCATGGTTTAGTATTCTGTTTCGTTTTAACAGCCTGACTTCAAATAAATAATCTGACCTATTCTTTTCGCATCTATGATTTCAATGCGTTAAACATAGCTTCAATATTGGCCGGGGCAATGTCGGGCAAAATAGCTTCGTGACTGGGAGAAATGATCATACCGGTAGGAAAAAGGGATTTTAATTCCATCACCTTTTGGGTCACCTCTTCAGGTGTACCGTTAACCAGCAGGTTTTGCGCATCTACTCCCCCGCAGAAAGCAATCCGGCCTTCAAAATGACTTTTCAGGTTTGGAGCATCCATCTGCCTGGCCAAAGCCTGGACCGGATGGATCACATCGGCTCCCAAACCTGACAAATCCTCAATAACCGGGAAAATGGAACCGCAGGAATGGTGTATCACGGTCAGCCTGTAACTTTTTGCCTGGTCTATCAGTTTCCTGGTGCCCGGGAACACAAATTCCCTGAGGCTGCCGGGGTCTACCATCAGACAGTTCTGGCTACCAAAATCGTTCCCGATCAATACGGCATCCAGTTTCCCTTTGGTGGCTTCATAAAACAGTTCATTGGCCTGCAGGTAAAATCCGGTGATCCGGTCAATCACTGCCCTGAACATATCCGGGTTGGTCAGCATCACCATCAGTGCCTGCTCCATCCCGAAAGCTGCGCATGCATCCTGAAAATGAGCGCTCCACAGGATCCCCATTTTTATCCTGTCGGCGGGTGCGGCATCCACTCTTCGGCGCGACTCTCCGGTGTCGAGATAACGGGAGGGATCCGGCCAGGCAAATTTATCCACATCCGCCACATCCGTGTAATCTTCAAAAAAACCCGGAGCGGTGAGGGTCCGGTTATCCGGAGTATCCAAATGAGCGACTTTGGCAAAATTAAAAGCACAGGCAATGTGATTCGCCGGCGGATAGTGGTACGGAACCTCAATAGGATAAATATCATCATCAATTTTCTCACGGAGATGATCCAAATCGGATACACCCCAATGATCCAGGAGAGCAGGTTCTGCTGAAGGAACAGGCAACCCCAACCATGAGGCCGGGCGATCTGTCGTTTCATAGTGAATGGTGGCATAGAAACGTTCCCTGTGATCCATATTCAAAGTTTTAATTCTTCAAATTTAAACTGAATGTGAATCCGTAAGATCCAATTGCTCTGTTATTATTGCAGAAATTCCGATTATCCCCTCTTTACTTTCCCGGGGTGAAATAACCCACGGGCCCCATAAGGTCATCATGCAAAAATAAGCTGCTTCGGATGATTTTTATACTTCCTTCAGCTGACTTTTTAACATATCATGGGCCTTTCCGACCTGGGACTCCAGATTCTGCCATTTACACTCAATGGATATTCTCCCCTTGTATCCGACTTCTTTTAAAGCACTGAAATAAGGTGAAAAATCTTCCTCATGGGTGCCCGGAGCTGATCTGCCTTCCTTTTCCGCAATGTGGACATGCCGGAGCAGATAACCATATTTCCGTATGTTGTCAGGGCCTTCGCCTTCAACCTTCATATGATAGATATCCGCCAGTAATTGAAATGCAGGGTGATTTACTTCTTTGACTATCTCGCCTCCTTCTGCCACGGAATTGATAAAATTACATTCCCCTGAATTCAGTGGCTCAAGTACGATGATCATCTTATATTTTTCAGCCAGGGGAGCCATTTGTTTGCACAGATTGACAAACTGCTTCCGCGCCTCATCCCGTGAAAAACCATCGGGAATGGAACGGGATGCTCCGCTTCCGAATACAATGATTTCAACGCCAGCCTGACTTGCCCGCCTGAAAGCCGTTTCAGCAAATTTAAGAATCTCAGGATGGACGGCTTCAGGTCCGACACTTTTCAGATTCCCCGGCAAAAAGGAATTGCAGGCCTTTACCGGCAATTTTAAATCCTTAACCAGAATCAGGTTCTTATTAAATTCTTCATCGCCTTTTTCAGGCATCAGGAAACTTCTAACTCCTTCCTCAATAAATGAAAACCCTGCCTGCTCTGCAATACCTGCATCTTTCACAGAGACACAGACACCAAGCAGAGGATGGAATTTCAAGGTAGCGGAATTCAGGGCAAAACCGATTTGAGATGATGCGACCAATCCGGTTCCCAAACAAAGGGAGCTTCTGATAAAATCACGACGTGTAGTTTTCATAGATTCTATAAGGTTTATTAATTATTAAGTGCAATCTTCTTTTTCACATTCATTTCCCTGACAAACAACAACCAGCCTTCATCAATCCGGGACCTGCTTAGGTTTCATCCCTGCCACAAAATTATCCTATTTTGGATATGAACTTCAATAACGATTGCCTTTTCATTCTTTCATTGTATGTTTTCATTGGCCAGTATCTTTTCATCGAACATTTTTGCGATGGCAGGATCAGAGGCGGCCAATGCTTTTCATTCATCCGATCCGTATACTCCGGCAAGGGAGTAATCAAACTTTTTAAATTTGGTTTTGCAAATAACGATCCTGTTTTTATCCTGAAATCAAAAATGCCCGGATTGATAAAGCCCGGATCAGCGATGACCGAATGCACATCTTTATCCGATTTTTGTCATTCAGCAAACGAGAACTTCCCGAAACGGATCTCTCTTGACTGACTGTTCCAAAAACAGTTGGAATTTGTTTTCAGACTGATTTTATCCCATTTATTCCCCAACAGTGGCTTGTACTGAACTCCACCATATTATGGATAAAGGTAAACGAGAGATGATCGTCGATCCGTGTAGCTTCCAGCTGGGCCTTCATATTCCCGGTGAAGATGTTGTTGCGGATGATATTGTTGTCGACCACCACCTGGTGCGTCAGATTTTCCGGCCGTTCGGGTTTTTCCATAGTACCGATCTTAACACCACCGGCGCCCAGATCATGAAAATAACAGTTCTTAACCCGGCAATCCGCACATCCATCGCGGGACCAGACCACATAAGTCCCTGTATGGGCGATTTCGCAGTTCAGAAGCTGAATGTTTGCAAAAAATCAACCATGATTGCCGCTTCAACCGGAGCCGCAAAGCGGGTGTTTTCAATGGGTACACCGGGCTTGGGCATATAAAACAAGTATCCTGAGCGATCCAGAAACCACTCACCGCAAGTGTCCAGTGCCGCCCGGAAATTTTCAAAAACATATCGGGTTTTGCCATCCAGCAGGTTCCATGGCTTCATGCCCTGCCCAAACGTGAACAGGAATGAAGAATCTCTGTCAAAACCTGCC
>CAYWTT010000191.1:0-7070 GCA_964461245.1 uncultured Prolixibacteraceae bacterium
AAGAACGTATGTTATTAACAATCAAATTGTTAATAATTATTAAGGATCAACTAGTGTAACTCAATGTGAATGTATAACTAATTGTTACACAAAAGCTCACAGAAGAACACACAGAGTTCAAACCGTTGAAAATAAATCTTTGAACCATCTTGAACCCGCCCAAATGAACGGATCAGCCGTCCGGGCAGGCCTTGAACAACTTTGAACATTTCGAACCCCGAAGTAATCCGTTTGCCGCGGCATAACTTATGAAAACCGCCGGAATATTTTTTTTACCACCTTTTTTTCCTTTTCCCAGTTCAGTTCCGAAGCGGCTTTTGCCAGATTGACCTTCCATTTGCCACGCAGGACTTCATCGCCCAAGGCCTGCCGGAACACCGATGCCAGGATTTCAGGATCAAGGGAATCAGTCACCATTCCTATATCATAACCGGTGACCACCTTTTCCATTTCCGGCAGGTTGCTGACCACTACCGGGATTTGTGCACGTATATAATCGAAAAGCTTGTTGGGAAGTGCATACCGGTAATTCAGTCCGAGGTCTTCTTCCACGGAAATGCCGAGGTGGGCACTCCGGGTTAACGGCTCCAGTTTTTCCAGGGGAAGACGACCTGTAAATTCCACATTACTCAGGTGCATCCGGTTAACCAGTTCATGCAGGTAAGTTTCAAGATCCCCTCCTCCTGCAAGGATCAATTTGGCTTCAGGCAGATACTGCATGGACCGGATGGCCTGTTCCAGTCCCCGGCCCATGTTCAGCGCTCCCTGGTAAATGATTACCGGTGGTTTTTCATCACCGGGAAGGTTGGAAAATGGCTGCACCGACGGAAGCGGAAGGTTACGCACCACTTCAAAAGGGATATGGTATTTTTCTGAATAAATCACGGCTATGCTCCCGCAAACCGTGTAAGCGGAATCCACCCGCGGAACCATTTTTTTCTCCAGCCATTCCCAGATCCGCTGTATCCGGATGCGCCCTTTCAATTCCGGGACTTCCGTAAAAAATTCATGACTGTCATATACCAAAGGTGTCCTTTTGATTCTGGCCGCCAGGAAGTTGGCCGGCAGGGTATCCAGGTCATTGGCGAGGACAAGATTAAACCGGTTGAAAAGGAGGAATAATAACAAACGGATATTGTATTCCGCATAAAAATGGGGACCTTTTCGAAAAAGCAGCCGCATCCGCCGTGTGGGATAGTTTCGCTCCGCCAATGGCAATGAGGAAGGAAGCCGCCTGCCAGTCAGCAATACGTCAAATCCCATCTCTTTCAGGGTAAGACAGATCCGGTGGACACGCTGGTCTCCGGCCAGATCATTGGTGACGGAAACGATGATCTTTTTCAAACGGATAATTTTTTCAAAAATATAACTTTTTAATAAGGGTATCACTTAAAGTGAAACCCTTGCTGCAGGTCTGTCTTCATTATCTGAATTACTGGTTATCTTTACCGCTTATTTTGAAAGGATGATTGACTTTTACCAAAATTACAGCCTGAAAGGTGCTCACACCTTCAGTACGGAAGCTTCAGCCAGGTTTTTTCTTGAATTTTCTGAACCTGCAGAGCTGCAATTGTTTCTGTCGAAACACCCGGATCTTTTTGAGCGGGTGCTGATCTTGGGAGGAGGCAGTAACCTGCTGTTCCGGGACGATTTTCCGGGACTGGTAATTCATCCTGCCATTCCTGGAATTTCCCTGGCGGATGAAGACGACCGACAGGTCAGGATCAGAGCCGGAGCAGGAGTGTGGTGGGATGATTTTGTGCGATTTGCTGTTGACAGAGGCTGGGGCGGAGTGGAAAATCTTTCCCTGATCCCCGGGAAAGTGGGGGCAGTTCCGGTTCAGAATATCGGGGCATATGGTCAGGAGGCAGCTGCAGTCATTGATTCGGTTACAGGCATCAGCCTGGTTTCGGGGGAGTTAATGGATATTCCGGCCGCAGACTGTCAGTTTGGTTACCGGGAGAGTGTTTTCAAAAAGGAGTTGAACGGCAGATTCGTAGTTACTTCTGTTGTTTTCAGGCTTGAAAAAAAACCTGAATTGAAGATTTCCTACCGGGATGTGGCTGAAAAACTCATGACAAGGGACAATATCACCGTGAGTACGGTGCGGGATACCATTGTGGAAATCCGAAGGACCAAACTTCCGGATCCTGCCTGGTTAGGAAATGCCGGGAGTTTTTTCAAAAATCCTGTGGTGAAAAATGAAAAGGTGAAAGAACTTCAACGTCTCTCCCCTGCAATTCCGGTATACAGGGAAAATGAAGGCTATTCCAAGCTTTCGTCGGGCTGGTTGATCGACCAGTGCGGATGGAAAGGATTCCGCAGAGGGGATGCCGGTGTTCACGAACGACACGCATTGGTTCTGGTAAACTATGGAAAGGCTACGGGCAAGGAGATATTCGAACTCTCGGAAGAAATCAGACAGTCGGTATTCCGTCGTTTTGGCGTGGATCTGGAGAGAGAGGTGATGGTGATCCCTTAGTTAAAGCCGTTCCCCCGAAACACACCGAAGCAGCGGGAAGAGATTTCCGAAAGTCAGAAGTATTTAGCCCTGACGTAACTGCGGCCGTAAAAATCGACATCATAACTGAGGGTAAATTCATAGGTTCCGTTCTGGTGCCGGAATATTTCATTGAAGGTCACATCCATGGCATAGCCAATGCGGATATTTTTGTTGTAGAACCATTGGGTGACGAAGCATATGGCATCGCCTGACCGGAAAATCTCCCCCAGCCACAATTTGTCATTCAGCATGATATGACCGCCCAGATCCAGTTGAACAGGTGATCTCATAGTTGCCCTGAACATTAGGGTGGGTTTTAACTTAAGATAACCACTCATATTAAACACATAACCGGCGCTGAAATAGAGATGCCTGGCCTCGGCAAGTGAAGAATAGTTATTCCTGTTGGTGGCAAATTTATTCTCAATCAATTTTGGGATGGAGAGCGACAAATAATATTTTTCCCCATAAAGGAATCCTCCCACTCCGAAATTGGGAAGAAACTTCAGGTCGATATCCTCCTGAAATGCAGGATCAAATTCGCCATCGATCAATTGGTACTGCGTGAGGGGATTCTGATAATTCATAAAGCCGAATTTCAATCCCAGACGGAGGCGCATTTCCCTGGAAAGCAGAATTTCAAAACTGTAATCCCCGAATATGCTGAGTCTCTCCTCCCTGGAAAAGCGGTCATTGATGACATTTAAACCGACGCCGACATATTCATTTTTCAGAGGTGAATGAAATGAAACCATCTGGGTCAGCGGAGACCGGTCAATGCCGGTCCATTGCTTTCGCATCAGGGTGAAAAATCCGATTTTTTCCCACATGCCGGCATAGGCGGGATTAACAGCCTGAGTGTTAAACATGTACTGAGTGAAAATGGGGTCTGTTTGTCCTGCCGTCTGCAAGGAACATCCCATGATCACCAACAACAGGCCATATTTCACGGTACATTTCAACATCCTTGGAATCCATCACCAGTAAAGGCTTAGTAATTTAGGAGTTTATTTTAAATCAACAACATATTAACTAAAAAGTTCTTATGTGGACAACAAAACGGCCGGAAATTACAATGTTTAATAGGATACCATTACGGTGCCTGTATAGGTGTTTCCCTTACCATCGGTGAAAACATACATATAATTCCCTGCCGGAACCTTTCTGGTGCCGATTGTCCAGCGGCTGTCGGAATATCCATCCCACCATGCTTCTGCCGGAGATCCCCAGACCGAAAAATTCCCGTAGTTCTTTTTCTCAAACAATTTATTGCCCCATCGGTTGAAAATGTACATGGTGGCCTCCGGGAAATTTTCCAGGCATAAAACTTCAAAATAGTCATGAATCCCGTCATTATTGGGTGAAAATCCTTCCGGAATAAAGATCTTACAGGGAGGAACATCGGGGATCCCGTTACAGTCGGCATCTTCAAAGACATTGATTAAAACTGTGGCTGTATCGCATAAGGACGGGAAACCATCATCGCATATTTCATAGACGAGACTATCCTTCCCGGTGAAATCCTCCACAGGAGTGTAAGTCAGTGAGCCGTTGCCGGAAAGGGTATAGTTCCCGTTCTTCGGTATTTTCAGCGGTGCAGCGCTCAGAGAAATGTGGTTCCCGTCGGGATCTGAATCGTTGTTCAGTATGTTCCCCATGGCAGGATAACAACCTATTTCAAAAAAGTCGTTTACTGCAACAGGAGCCCGGTTTATATCTACTACATTGATAATCACTCGGGCTGTATCACACATAACGCCGCAATTAATCCCGTCATCACATATCCGATAGGTGAAAGAGTCGGGGCCTAGGTAATCGGTGCCAGGTGCATAGGTAATTCCTCCGGTGGATGTATCCACGCTGAGGGTGCCATGCGAAGGGGGCGTTAAAATGGTCAGGGTTTTCTGAACCAGCCTGGAGTTGGGATCCGAATCGTTGAGCAGGACAAGCAGTAACCGGGTGGTATTCCTGGTGACGGTATAGCTGTCGTCTTTTGTAGTCGGTGGTTGATTTCCCCATATGGTGATCACAGCCTGGCAACTGTCTGAGTTTCCGGATGGATCCCAGACAGTGAGGGTAACGGTGTTCTTACCCACTTCCCGGCAGGTAAGCGTAGTGGGGTTGATCTTCATGTCCCTGATGCCGCACTCTTTGTCGTAACTGCCATTATCTACCATTACGGGAGTGAGGACTATCCGGCCATCTGTTCCCAGCTGCAGGGCAAGGTCCTTACAAATGGCCACCGGAGGAACGGTATCCTTAACCGTAACCTTTGCATCACACCAGGCAGAATCTCCTGAATAATCCCAGGCTGTTAATCTGACTGTATTTACACCGGTTTCATTACAGGTAAAACTGCTTCTGTCCAAAGATAATTTTGCAATTCCGCAATTGTCGGATGAACCGTTATTGACTTCGTCCACAGTGATTGGAACGGTTCCTGAATTGTTCAGAAAGAGGGTTATATCGCGACACATTACTTTTGGGGGTATATTGTCCAGAACGGTTACCTGGGCCGTACACGATGAACTGTTCCCTGCCTCATCCGTTACTGTAAGCTTGGCACTCTGCGGTTTACCTGCTTCTGTGCATGTCATGACAGCTGGTGAAACCTCAAATTTCAGTTTATCCCGCGGAGTACAATTGTCGCTGGCAGAAGCAAGGATTTCCATGCCTGAGAATTTATATTGACCGTTTGCATCAATATAAACCGTGACAGGCTTACAACTGACTATGGGAGGAACCAGATCGGAAAGTTCAATTTGCTGGGTGCAGACCGAGAAGTTGCCGCACATGTCAGCAGCAAAATATTCCCGGTTAATGATAATTCGTTGATTGTTTCTGTCCAGAATTTCGGTCACGTGGAATGAATCGATGGAACAATTATCGCTGAGCATTCCGGCATCGATCATCTTTTGCTGCATCATGGAGGGAGGGGCTTCTCCGAGACATTGCGTTTTAATGTCAGGAGGACAGGTTATCATTGGTTTAATATTATCATTGACAGTGATGTGCTGCACTGTAGATGATTGGTTCCCGCAGATATCTGCGATGGAATAGGTACGGGTGATTATTTTAGGACATGTTCCTAAGGTGGTTTCTTCAGAAAACACATAGGAGGAATTATCAATGCCGTTTTCATCATCGACAGTACCTCCTGCTGCCCTGAACTGCCCCAGGTTAATGTGGCCGGCCGTTACATTTTCAGCGCATTCCACTGTTAAATCGGGGAATCCGGTTATCTGAGGCGGAGTATGGTCACCAGTGATGATCCGCTGGATACAGGTATCGCTGTTTTTACAGAAATCTGAAACGATATATGAACGTGTAATAATTTCTCCGCAAGCTGATTTTTCTGACTTTTCAATAAACCGGTATGATGAAGGATCAATTTTGCAATTGTCAGTGGGCATGCCGGCTGCCGCAATGAATTGGTCAAAAGTGTCAAAGCCCTGAGGAATCGGCGATCCCATTTCCAGAATAATATCATTCAAGTTCTTAATTACCGGAGCTTCGGAGTCATCAATGATAATGGTTTGTTCACAGCGGGCCTCCTTACCGCAGAAATCCTTGATGCTATATGACCGGATAATCGTTTCAGGACAACTCTTATGGTCAGAAACATCCGAAATCCAGGTAAAGGAGGATAAATTGATGCCTCCGTTTCCGCAATTCCCGAATGCTTTGCCGCCAGCTGCTTCAAATTCAGCATAGTTTTTATATAGGGAAGGTAGAGGATTCCCTGTACAGGATTTTAATGCCGGAGGGCAATTCAGTGTAAGAACTGCGTCAGGTTCGGATAGTGTGATGCTGATTCTTGTTGTACAGGAATGACGGTCAGTGATAGTAGCTTCGTAAGTGCCTTTCCCTAATCCTGAAAGGATAACCGCATCCTGACCATTGCTCCATTTTACGGTATACGGAGATGTGCCTCCCTTTATATCAAGCGTAATGGATCCGTCATTGCTGCCATTGGAAGAAATGTCTTTATGGGTTTCTGTTACTGAAAGGGATTGGTCAGGTTCTTTTATTTCATAATTCTGAGACTCTTTACAACCGTTATTGGCTGTGACTGTAACCGAGTACAGGCCTGCTGCAAGATTATGGATATCGCGGGTGGCTTCACCATTACTCCAGCTATAAGTGAAAGGTGCCACCCCACCTGTTATCGTTAATCTGACAGATCCGGTTTCTTCTGATTTGCACTGTACATCGGTAATTTCCGGAGTCAATGTAAAAGAACCTAAATCTTTTATGTCAACTTTTGTTAGTAATGAGCATCCGTTGGCATCTTTGACCTCGACGGAATGAGACCCTGCAGGCAGGCCGGTATAGGAGGTGCTGGCGGTAAACGGGGAGGCATCCACGGAATAGGTATAGGGCGGTGTTCCGCCGGTGACGGATCCCAGGGTGAGGGAACCGTTGCTTTGTCCGCAGCTGGCATCGGCAGGAGTGACGACCATTGCGGTAGGACCTCCGGCATTCAGGATGGTGGCGGTGGTGGAGAATTTACATCCGTTGGCATCTTTGACCTCGACGGAATGAGACCCTGCAGGCAGGCCGGTAT
>CAYWTT010000192.1:0-7038 GCA_964461245.1 uncultured Prolixibacteraceae bacterium
CCAAGGTTCCCTACATCGCCGTTCCCACCACTTCAGGTACCGGAAGCGAGGCCACTAAAAATGCCGTAATCTCAAAGGTAGGAGAGTCTGGATTTAAAAGGTCCCTCCGTCATGATAATTTTGTTCCCGATTACGCTATTGTGGATCCTTCTCTGACCCTGAATTGTCCCCGTCAGGTATCCATTTCATGTGGCATGGACTGTTTTGTACAACTCAGTGAAGCTTACCTTTCCACCGGATCGAATCCATACACCGATGCGCTGGCTCTGGAAGGATTGAAAGCAGTGCGATCGTCGCTGGTGAAAAGCTGCACTCAGGGCGATGACCTGGAAGCCCGGGCGGGTATGTCGTTTGCTGCGCTTACCTCCGGCATATGCCTGGCCAATGCGGGATTGGGAGTGATCCATGGCTTTGCCTCATCGCTGGGAGGTATGTATGAAATCCCTCACGGTGTGATCTGCGGGACTTTAATGGCTGTTTCAAATATGGTCAATGTCAGGGAATTACGAAAGAGTCAGCGGGGAGCACAGGCTTTAAACAAATATGCTGAGCTGGGTCGTCTTTTTCTGGAGGAGGAAGGTAAAAGTGATGAATTTTACATCGATGGTTTTATCGGCTATCTGTACCAACTGACAGCTGATTTTCAGCTGCCCGGATTGAGATCCTACGGGGTGAAGGAGGGTGATCTGGAAAGGATCTGCGAGGCCACAGCAGTGAAAAGCAATCCGGTGTATCTCTCAGCCGACAATCTCCTGGAAATTATTTCCAACCGGTATTTTTAAGCATTTGAAGGGGATGATCAGGGGAGTAACCGGAATTAAGATTTTCAATGGAGTGATTCCAGGCCCTGGAATAAAACAGGCTGTATCAAAAGTCAATTATTTCTTTTGATACAGCCTGCTTTTAAAGGGTCATTTTTTGAATGACCACTTTTTAATTCGGTATTAGCACTTTGATGTCATCCAGGAAAATCCTGTTCTTGCCTGCTCCCACGCCGGTCAATGCATAATCTCCGCCCAGAAATTTGATCTGGGTTTCGGAGGTTGCCCCGGTGATAGTAAATGAGCGTTCTGTGGCAATATCTTCCCATATGGCGGTGCAGTTCGGATCAGTGGCATAGTTCGGCCAGTTATCAATGTCAAAAACGCTTGTCCCCACCGTTCCGGGCCCGATCACGCTGACTACCAATTTGGTGTCATCCTTTGTGCCTGCGGCGGTCATATAAGGTACCGCCTTGAATTTGACCAACAGGTTTTTGGTTCCGGTGATAGCAGTTAGCTTCGGTGAGATCAAATCCCCTCCGTAACCGGTTTTCCCGAGTTTGACAAATCCCTGGCGTGCATAACAGAGCGGGGTGGTGCCGCTGCCGGTAACCGTATTGACTGTACTTGTCCATCCTTTCCCTTTTTCTGCATCGGTCCATGAATCTATCCTGGTTTCATTGGTCGTGGTGTAGAATATGGCGCTTCCATATGCCAGCCAGCTGAAGTCTTCAAATAAGACCACGGTCCCTTCGCTTTTCCCCTCCTGGGTGACTACCAGGGTAACATTTAATGCCGGGAACTGGGCACACTTAAACGAGACATTGGCTATCCTGGATTTGGTCCCTGCATTGGCTTCAGCGCTGAAGGTAAGGTCGGTACCGAGAGTACCCGTTTCAGTCTTTTTATAGGTGAACCATGTCGCATCAGAACTGTAAGTGTATTCCACATTGCTTTTCACGTTGATTTTTACATCCTGCGCTGCCTGGTTAATGTTCTTGCCGGCGACGATGTCCGCAACTGTCAGATAAGGAATGGCTTTTTCCTGAGTTACGGTGAAAAGGACAGGTTGTTCCACTCCGTCAACGACAAAAGCAAAGTTTACCGTACGGGGATCAAAGGTCTTGTTTTCACTGACGATCATTTTGAAGATCCCGTCATCTTCGCCCTCCGCGGGGAACGCCTTTACCCAGGTGGCTTCGCTCTTGGCCACGACCTGCCAGGGTCTGTTGGACCGGACTACATAGCTCTGGGTCTTGGCGGCAGTGGTGACTGTCAGACCGGTGGGATTGCCCTCAATATTGAAATAGGGTTCCCCGGTGTTCTTTTCGTCTTCTTTCTGACAGGAAATGAAGAAACCCGAGGCAATGAACAATACCGAAACGAGCATTATTCCGATGCTCTTTATGCTGAAAATATCATTCGTTTTCATAATCATACTGTTTTTAGATGAATGCATCATTTTCCGGAGATAGCCTGTTTGCTCCACCACACCGGGGTTTTCATGTCATTTTCTCCGCCCATCTCTTTCAATGCCGCATTAGCATTGGCATTATTCGTTGACATGGTGGTATTGGGATATCCGAAACGGGTCGGAAGAATGTGATCGTTGTAAATGGTCCCTTCTCCGATTGTCAGCACCGGATAACCGGTCCTGCGGTATTCGTGGTATGCTTCCATTCCTACCCAGAACAGAGCCAGGTATTTCTGGTTGCCCAGGAACTCTTCCTTGTTGGTGGCCAGATCCCAGGATCCCAGCGGGGAGGCCAGGTAGGTGTTCACATCGGCAGCGGAAATCGAAACCGGAGTTTCGGAATAGGCTCCCTGAGCCGACCATTTTTCCATGGAGGCTCTGACACCGGCTTCATAATAGCTCTTGGCAGCCGTGGCTCCGCCGGTGATCCAACCCTTAAGGGCAGCTTCAGCCCATATAAACTGCACTTCGGCATAATCCATGTAAGTGGCAGGAGCATCTTTTCTGCAGAACACTTTATAGTTCAACCAGGAGGTACCCCGGTCAACAGTGCTCATCTCCTGGTCGGTGCACCCTGATTTCGTGCCGATCCAGATGTTCTTCGGGTTGACTGCCACCACGTTGTTTTTCTTGCCGATGATCGGGAGTCGCGGATCAACATACGACTGGTTCCCGTTCTGATCGGTCAGGACGGTCATCTTGATCAGCTGCTGGGTGAGTTTACGGCCGCTGGAAGTAAATCCGCTCTCTGTCGTGGTCCCGAAGTTGCTGATATAAGGATCGATTCCTGTGAATTTCACCGTGGCATTGTCTGCGTTCGAAGCAAAGACCGGATATTTGGTTGGATTTGACAGGATTTCCGTCATTTTGGTACCGACACTCATTTCTGTACGGCCGCTGACCCTGCAGAGAAGCCGCAGATAAAGCGAGTTATTAAACTTTCTCCAGGCGGCCATGTTACCTCCGTACATTCCGTCCTGCTTGGGATTCAGAAAAACCGGATTGGTGGCATAGATCTCATTGGCTTTTTCCAGTTCAGCAAACAGGAATTGATATACCTCTTTCTGAGTATTGAATTTCGGAGTAAGTGTTCCCCCCACCGTGCGTCCCGAAAAAGCTTCTTCATACGGAACACTTCCGAACATATCGGTCATATTGGAAAAGAAGAGCACTTTAAATGTAAGCGCAATGGCTTCCAGTGATTTATCTCCCTGTTCCCTGGCCAGATCATACATGTGGACGATATTTTTACCGTAGGTGGCATAATGGTTCCAGAAACCGTACCAGTCTCTCGAATCTTCAAGGAAATAGAGGTGTTCCCTTCGGGTTACCCCTCCGGTATGGGCCGTGAACTGAATCAGTTCATCATTGTAATACCAGGTGCGATCAAGCCACTGGTTGGCAGAGTTATAAAGGATGGGTTCAAATACGTTGGATGCCTGGATCATGCCTACCGTAACCCTGTTCGGGTTCGTATTGGTTTCCTCAAAATTCTCAGTGCAGGAATAACTGAACGTCAGCAGGGATCCGCATAATATGATAAATATGAGTTTTTTCATTTTTTATCCGATTAATGGTTAAAATGATAATTTTAAGTTGACGCCGAAAGTACGGGTCATCGGGAATGAACCTGCCTCAATTCCGTTGAATACATTGGTGCCGGTCAGCATACCCCCTTCCGGGTCATACTGTGGCCAGTTATCCCATGAGAATAAGTTGGTTCCGAAAACGGCCACATTGGCTCCCTGTAAAAAGCCTGTTTTGTTGCAAATCCTTCCGGGAAGTTCATATTCCAGCCGTGCTTCCTTACATTTCAGGAAGGAGGTGTCAAAAGTATGTGCTTCCCCATTATAGCGATCCAGGGTGCGTGCCTGGTAATAGGTATAGATGTTTTCCGTCACGGTGTTGTTCACCTGGCATACGGCTGTTCCATCCTCGTTGGTCGAAAGCAGGTTGACTCCCTTGGCGACCATACCGTCATAACGTCCTTCCAGTGAGTTTTTCAACTTACCCTGATAGGAAAGGATGCCATCGGTGACTGAGAATCTGTGACCTCCCCACTGGTAAGCGAAAGACATGGCCAGCGTGACATTTTTATACCTGAAGGAGGTATTGAATCCGCCTTTCCAGTCGGGATTCACTTTTCCCAGATAGTTGTCGGCTGTGGAGATCAAAGTCGGCATTCCAGTCTTAGCATCGAGCAATACCTGACCTGAGCAGTCGACCTTATTCCCTTGGTCATCCAGGTAATACGATCCTTCCGGCGCTTTTTTCACTGCAAAGCCATACAGTTGGTGCATTTCCTTCCCGACATAGGAGTAAACATGCAACCTTCCTCCGATGGTTGTTCCCATATCGGTTTCCCATGGTGTTGACTTATCCCAACCCTTCTGCAGGCTGACCAGCTTGTTGATGTTTTTGGCCCAGTTGACATTCACATTCCAGGTGAAATCTTTGGTTTTGACCGGAGTGCCGTTCAGTGAAACTTCAACCCCCTTGTTGGTGATCTCCCCGGCGTTGATATTCATTAAAGATGCTCCCACGATCGGGTCTATATCGACCTTAACGATCTGGTTGGTGGTTGATGAACTGTACAAGGCCATATCAAATCCCAGGCGGTTTTTGAAGAACATGGCCTCTGCCCCCAACTCCCAGCTTTCCACATTCTCCGGTTTAATCATCGGATCAGGTATGGTGGAAGGCAAGGTATAACCGCCACTGATGGCCGAAGCTGAATAATACTGGTCGAGCGAGTAGGGGCTGGTGTCATTCCCTACGTTAGCCCAGGAGAGACGTAGTTTTGCAAAGGTCACCTGCGGAAGATTGGTCTGGAAATCAAACAATTGATTCAGCAGTACACTACCTGCCACTGACGGATAAAAGTAAGACCAGTTGCCTCTTGACAGGGTGCTGGACCAGTCGTTACGGCCCGTTATATCCAGATATAAAGTGTTTTTCCATCCGAGGGAGAAGAAACCGTATAAGCTGTTGACGATCTTGGAACTTCTGTAATTGTTCGGAACAGGATTTATCCCGCTGGGTACGTTCGATGTGTTGTAAATCCCGTCCAGATCCAACTCACTGAGCTGTACCGTATTTTTGAAGTACTGTGTGGTCATGTTGTTTCCCCCGAAAGCCCCGGTGAAGGAAAGCCGGTCGTCAAGGAAATCTCTCTTGTATTTCAACAGGAAGTCGGTGTTGAACTCAAAATTCAACAGCATTTCTTCCCGGTAAAATCCGTTGTTCCATACAGCCGTCAGCTTGGGTTTTCGCTGGGTGCGGAATTCGGTTCCCATATCCATACCTGATTTAACGTCCAGTGTAAGTCCTTTCATCAAATCGAGTGTAAAACCGGCTGATCCGAAAACTCTGTCTTTGTTGGTGGTATTCAGTTCTTCGTACAATACCCGGTATGGGTTATAAGAACCGGTTCCTGCAAAAACAAGACTGTTTCCGTTTTCTGAAATGGTAGCATTTCTGTTGATGGCGTTGAACCTTCCTTTAAAATACTCATCTTTCCAGTTTTTCATGGAGTTGTTGTTATACCCCCAAGCCAGGTCGTACATCACTGTGGTTTCGTGGTATCCGGCCATGGGCATGTTATCGCTGTCGGTCCGGTAATAGTTGACCTTGGAATTAAATTTAATCCATTTGTTGATGGGGGATTCAAAGGAGAAGGAGTAGGCTTGTTTCTTGAATCCTGTATTGGGGAGGATCCATTCATTCCGGATATCGGTTATGGAAAAGCGGACATTGGTCCCTTTCCCATTGCTACCGCTGACAGCGACTGAATTGTTATAGGTGATCCCTTGCCTGAAAATGCCGGTGTACCAGTCGTCCTGGTATACGAAAGGTGTTTTCTCAATTTTACCAGTTTCCCAGTTTTTACCTTCGTATTGATAGCGGAGTTTATTGGCGTCAAACTTTTCTCCCCATGCATAGCGGGAGATATTCCGCTGGGGAAAATCAGTAGTGCCTACCAGCTCGGGATTCAGTGTCCAGAAGCAAAATTCGTTAAGTCCCATATCGGAACCTGAACCGTATTCAGTTTGAAAGTCAGGCCAGTAGCCTGCGTTTTCAACGGCAACGGAAGTGTTGACGGTTACTCCGATGCCTTTGGTTTTCCGTCCTGATTTGGTAGTGATTACAATGGCACCGTTGGCTGCACGGGAACCGTACAGAGCAGTGGCGGCAGGACCTTTCAAAATGGAGACGGATTCAATATCTTCAGAGTTCAGGTCACTAGCCCCATTTCCGAAATCAACAGGGAAATCAGCTCCCGAGTTGGTATAACTACTGCTGGATGAGGTAGCAGTTGTTCCTGAACGGATGGGCACTCCGTCTACCACAAAGAGTGCTTCATTATTGCCGTAATTGAGCGACTGATCTCCGCGGAGGGTCACACGCATTGATCCGATAGGACCTGAACCGGCGCCATTCATTGAAAGACCGGCCACTTTTCCGGATATTCCGTTCAACCAGTTCCGTGAAAGAGTTTGGGTGATTTCTTCGTTGCCCACTTTGGAAACCGCATATCCCAGTGATTTCTGCTCACGGGTCAACCCCAGGGCGGTTACCACCACCCCTTCCAGTTCAAGTGCCTCTTCCTTAAATGTTACGTTGATCACAGATTGATTTCTGACCGGAATTTCCTGTCTGATATATCCCAGAAACTGAAAAATCAGAACAGGATTCTGCCCCGAAATCTTAAGCGTATAATCACCATCCACGTTGGTGGTGGTGCCTACAGTAGTTCCTTTGAGCACGATGGTGGCCCCCGCGATCGGAGTTACTCCGTCCGGC
>CAYWTT010000193.1:0-7021 GCA_964461245.1 uncultured Prolixibacteraceae bacterium
CAGCTTCTTTTCATTCACGCCGTCGTCGATCACTCCGAAAATGGGTTGGGCTATCTTGCTGTCAAGGAAGCTGATCCTGATAAAGTTAAGATTCCCGAATTTGGCCATCATCCGCTCATTGTATATGATTCCTTCAATGGTGAGCGTAAACTTTGAATTCTGGTCATCCTTCAGGAACCGCAAGGTGGTCTGCCGCTCGGGCACCAGCTGGATAAACGTGGAGAATACCACCGGGGAGAGACATTTATCCTCATTGGCTTTTTTGACAGAGTAGGGCTGGTAGCGGGCCAGGGCAAGCCTTACAAAAGGAAAGTACATCTGCTGCGGATCGATGGCCAGGTCACAGTACCATTGCTGACGTTCTTCATCGAAGTGGACCGGGTATGCCACAATATTGGCCCTGTTGTCGTTACCGGGATATTGCAGGTTTTCATCGGGGACAGGGTTGAGCCTGAAATCTTCAGGTTTCGGCGAGAGCGTTTCAGGGGGGACGGAGGTGACGATCGGATCCATGGCCCAATGGGTGTACAAATCGGTATAGGATGGCCGGGCCGCCATCATCGTGGTTAAAGCGCCTGCGGAGCTTTTGGGAGGCAATACCACAGCCAGCATCTCATCCGCACCTGAAGAATACCACGGTCGTTTAAGCCAGATACGTAAACCGCCTCCCATTCGCCGGTGCCTGACCGCATCAGCTGTCTGGGTTTTTCTCCACTCAAAGGTGGGAATGACATAATCCAAATCAGGTAACTTCGGCCGGGCACTGCTTAATATGTTCACTTTCTCAAACCACACACTCTCCCGCACAGTGGTTTCCTCCGGGTAAGCCTTCAGGATCTTCCCGAAATAGTCGCCATACCGCGAAGCCGCTACCAGCTGGTAATCAACCCACCGGTGTTTTGTGTCCCCGAAATTTTGCCGTAAAGGATCCATCCTGAGGTTGATTTTATTTACGAAGTTGAAGCGGGCAGATGAAATATCGAATTTCACCCTGTCGGCCAGCAATTTGCGGCTGCCGTTCCATTCGGCATTCACTTTCGCCAGATTTTCCGACTGTCGGTTGTAAACCTGGTTTAATTTCAGGGTGCCAGGCTGAGGTTCTTTGATAAACTCAGCCTGTGTTCTTTTTTGAGGAGTATATACCGGAATGGCCTGAACCTTCAGCGGTCCCTGGACCCGGAGATGGGGCGCAACCTTGGAAAAATCGGCGATCGATCCCAGCGTGATGGTTTCATCATGATAATGAACGTTCAGGTCGGGGATATTGTTCCTTCCGGCTTTTTCTTTGATCTTCACGGAAACGCCGTCGTCAACGGGATCTGTCCAGCGGGCTTGCAACTCCGCCTTTTCAGTGCTTTTCCCGTGTATGGCGAAACGGAGGTTCAGATCGGCATAGGTCTGATCAAACTCTCGTTCCGGAACCAGGGCTTTGATCACGGGAGGTTCCAGGGGTTGCTGTACCGCATGGATCAGCTCGAACTCGCGGGAGGGGGAGATCATCCAGTGCTGACCCGACCTGGCCAGCTTTTCTATTTCAGCCAGGTTGGAAGGCTTATCTTCAGTGATCATTTGCCAGATGGCCGATAATTTTCTGAAATCCTCTTCCCTCCAAAAGGTGCTGAACCTGATCTTTGTGCGGGAACTTTTGGGAAGGTAAACACTCAGGATTCTGGCAGAACTGTCCCATTTTGTGTGGTTTTCACCTTCTTCCAGTCTGATGCGCAAGGGCCGGGCCGTATACCACTCCTCCGGAATCGGCCCGTTGGTGTTCCCGGGTAAGATCTCCTGGTTGGTGAAAAATCCGAACATCCGGGGAGCAAACTCCTGGGTGTGGGTATGTTCATATCCTTCGGATAAAAAGAGCGCTACCCCCGCGGCCATCGGATCGGGAAGGTAAATGATCTCCACCTCTGAAGGCTGGTATACTTTCTCTTTTGTTTTGTCCGGTCTGTCGTACATTCCTTCATGACCGGTAATCAGTTCGTATATTTTTTTAGCTGCTTCCGGATTGTTTCCGAAAGCTTTTTCAAACATTCCATGACGTTCGGCCATGGCCTGACTGTTTGCGGGCGGCAAAAGAAAACGCTCCGACCGTTCTCCAAAATCCTGACCGTTGACTTTGAAATGATTTTCGTAATCTTTGGAAGAGCGGTCAAAATTGCTCCGGATAACCAAGCTCTCCAGGAACTCTCCATCACGGAGCTCATTGCCGACCAGCACGATCGGACTGGCCAGCGGTTCGTGCCGCATGTAGCGGATGTTGGTCCTTTCGGTTTCAGAAGCCGTATCCGCGGAATGGGTGAGTGCTAAACTGTTCCCTGCCAGGTCCACCGTACGGATCCTGATCCGGTAATCCTTTCCGAACCGCAACCGGGGAAGACTCCCGGGAATAATTTCCGACTGAACGTTCAGTTTAAAATCGAGTGAAGGATCAAAGGCATATTTTTTCATTTCGACAGCCCGTGAATTATTGACAAAATCACGTTTGACAGGCCCGGGGGCCTCGTCGGGATTGTTGATGGCGTATCCAGGAAGATGCAGGGCAAGACTCCAGCCTTCCCAGCGGGCCAGGGTTTCCGGTATATAAAGATCTCCCGGATTGTCGGGATCTTCCGCAGCGGCCAGTTCAATGAACCCTTCATCCGGAACCGTGTCCTGCACATCGTGGGGATTGTTCTGGTTATCAAACCACTGGTAACGATCCAACCGTTTGTGCAGGGAATACCACTTCCCGGGCCGCTCTTCATAAGCTACATCCATCCGGTAACCCATCACCAGGTCGTCGGAATACAGGATCGTCTCTTTCAGGGCTGTTTTTTTGATGTCCAGTTCCTGGATGATAAAACTCCGTAGCTTCTTCTCTCCGGTCTGGGCAATCCTTTCCGACGGCTTCACCGGCAGGGCAATAGCCGCTGTCTTTAAATCAGGAATCAGCTTCAGGTTTGCGTTTATTTTGGTAAATAAATGCTCGGCCATTCCGTTTTTGATTACGGCAATCCCTGCCGATCGCATATAAGGAAGACCTTCATCCCCGGGAGGTTCAGGTTCCTGCAACTGCACCCTGGCATTGGGAAGGGTCCGGGTCGCCATACTCTTCTGCTCATAGAAGCGGGCAACTTCCTGGACTTTGGTCTCTGTCATCTGACTTGTTTTTATGGCTGTCCCGTCTGTATCTACCTGAGTAATCGAAAATGCCGGGGTGTTGATTCTCACCAGGCCTTGTCTGAAGAGGGATCCAGGCTTGTCGGCGGCGTGGAATCCGGTAGAGGTAAGGGTATAGGCAGTGGCCGGTATGGAAATATGGGTCACCTCTTCCGTCAGATCGATCGATGTAGGGATAAACCGGATGTTCCCGGATAACGGAACCCCTGTCTCCGGGATCAGAAAGTCGAGGATCAGCCCTACTTTCCGCATCATCTGCGGATAGTTGTTCAGGGCGGAAAGAATGTCATGGAAATCAAATTCGGGTTTTTCCAGCTTTTTCAGCCTGACCGGTTTTTTCTCCGCCTCCAGCTTATGAAAGTTTCTAAATTGAGCGAAATCCTCCCTGGGCTGCATCACGGCTGAAAACTTCACAAATTTGTCGCGCTGAAGGTTAGTGGTCATTTGCCGGCTGATGCTGGTGTCTTTCAGAATCAGTTGTTTGGGAGTGAAATGAAGGGCCGCTCTTCCGGTGTTGGCAGTCTGCATGATCTTGTTGGAATCAAGTTGCAGGGGGGTGACCGGGGCAAAACGTTCATTGTCCACAAACTTATCGGCGGAAATGAGCCGGTTGGGTGATTCAATGGCGCATTGCCTGTAATTCTTCAATATAAAATTCTGCACATGAGAGGCCGGAAAGGAGATAATCTTCTTTACCTCCGGAACACTCCCGTCAGCAGATTTGATCCGGATTTCAGGTCTGAAAAGATGGTGAAAAAGTTCCGGATCCAAATTCTCCTTTACCAGTGTGGCATCGGTCTCAGTACCATCTCCAAACCTGAAGCCGTATTGACCTGCCAGAATTTTTTCCGGCCAGGCAAGCAGATCGGGATAATCACCCAGTGTTTTTTTACCAGAAGGTTTTAACTGAACCGATACAAAAACCGAGAGCTTCAGATAGCGGATCCCATCCTGTTCGGTTTTCTGGTTGGGTAGAGTGGTAAATATAAAATCCTGTGACATATTCTTGATTATTATTTTATCGGGATTTATCAGGTGTAATGACGTTTTGGTGAACCCTTACTCATCGGCAAATGCCAGGCAATAATACTGCCAGTGATCCAGCTCCATCATCTGGGCAAAGGTCGGATCGGCATCTGCACCTGCCAGTTGCCTACGTACACTGCAGGAAACGGTTTTGCTGAAGCAGAAGATTTCGATCTTGACTTTAAGGGTCGCTTCACCCTCCATACGGGCAACTTTACCTCCTTCAAACACGGCATTCAAGGCCAGGTAAAATTCCAGGGAAACCGTGATAATCCCCAGGATAGAAAGCCGGCCGTTGATGCGGATATATCCGGTGAGGCTGATCCGGTCAGGAGTAACCTCATACTTGAAATAAAAACCGCCCATGATCGATACCGATCCGGAAGCCACTCCGATGTCCAGGGCTGCAGCCGCTCCGAATTCAAAAGCCGCTTCCACCGAAACCATCTGCTTTAGTGTGGTGGTCATCAGGAAATAGCCTCCGCCTCCGTAAATCATTACCGTGAGCAGGAAGGGATTTTGCCGGGTGCAGAAGTTGAAACTGATGGTCAGCGGATCGCTGGTGAAGGGCAGGTTAATGGCCGCTCCCAGGCTGATATTCGAAATATTGCATATCCCCACGGTGATGTTGGGGACACTGATGTTGAAACCGGCCGTGATCCCGGAAGTGGTCACATTGATGTAAGGGCCGTCTTCGGAGAAACCGGTGGAAGGAATGATGCTCTGCAGGTTGTTCACAAACGACAATTCTCCGATAAAAGCGATAGGCGGAGAGGCCATGTCAACCTTTACATTGGTTTTTCCTGAAGTTCCGGTCTTAAACTGCACATATTTGAATTTGACGGCCAGCTTGCCCAGGATTTCAATCTGAAAACCTGAAAATTTGGCGTCCCCGGTTAAAGAGGGAGATTGCTGGGTGTCGAATGGTCTTATCAGGGTGGTGGTGATCTGCAAAGCCTCCGAAGGATTTTCTACTCTGACATCCAGGATATTCTCAATGCCTTTGGTCTCCCCGTTCAGATCCGGCTTCCATTTATATTCGGCGTAAAAAGCTTCTTCCGTAAACCAGGTTTTGAAATTGGGAACCTTGGGCGTCTGGTTGTTCAATGTATTCATCAGTTTAGCCAGTTCGGCACGTATCTGAGCCTGCAACTGGTCAATGTCCGTTTTCAGATTGGCCCCGGTTTGCCTGGCCTCGTTCTCCTTCAGCAGGATTTCACTTTTCAGCCGGTCAATTTCACTTTTTATCTTTTTGACCTCTGCGATCATGTCGTTAAAAGTACCTCCCAGATCGGGTACCCCCAATAACCGGAAGATATCAATAACTCCGAAAATTTTGGCTGACGGGAGACTGGGAACCGACTTGAAAAAGTCGGAAGGATCAAAATCGAGATTTTTGAGCTTCTCGATGTTACCCCCGATCGGCCCCTGTAACTTGCTCAATCCTGTAATGGCCATGTTGGGTGTGAGGAATCCGCCCGCTTTGTCAGATCCTCCCGTGAAATCGACTACCGAATCATTAATAACTTTGGCAAAGACTCCACCTTCATTTTTGTCGTCTTCCAGGGTGATCTGCGTGGATTCTTTCCTCCCCGTGAGTTCATTCACCTGTTTGATAAAAACTGAGGCCTCCTGCATGACAGGGTGGAACTTCAGTTCGGCTTCTCCCCTGGCTGGATAATACATGGCTCCAAATTTCAGGACATCGGTTTCAAACGCCGTATCCCCATCCACAAGGCACTCGGCATAAGCCACATCCTGCCCTGAAAAACCGACCTGATTGTAGATGGTCTTCCCGTTGTAATCAGCCACCATCGCATTGACCATCGACTGGGTGCGGCCAACCACGTTCTCAACAAAAGCAAGCGGCATCCTGATCTGATGCTCTTCACCCTCCTTGTCTGTAACCGTAACATCAAAGGGAAATCCCTTTTGCCCGACATGGATGTAAAAATTGTAGGTCGACGATCGTCCGGGCTTCTGGCAATTTTCGATTTGACGGGAAAGCCTGGGAATGGCCAGGTTCATATTGGAAAGCGGGATATTTACAGGCTTGTCGATATTGGGTGTATAGTCGTTTTCGATCCTGACTGCCTGGAAGGGGAACCGGATGAAAGTGCCGTTGGGGTCGTTGCGTTGGTATAATACCTCCTTCTGCAGCACCACGATGTACATCCGCATCATGTTGACGGCAGCACGTTTCTCGCTGTTGAACTTGCGTTCGGTAACCTTTACCAGGGCTGCCCGGTGTCCGAAGGGGAACAGATAACCCTCCCTGACAATTTTCACGTAATGGTCGCGACCCAGGGTGGCCAGATGTTCCCATTCGATCACGTTCAGCCAGGTGTCGGCAGGAGTGGGTACATCGAAAAAGGCATGCCAGTCGAGATAGGCACCCAAAGAGGTGAGCATGAGCTTTTTTACCGGAACCGGAATGGGGGTGAACCCTTCAATGCCGTAATTGGATGTGGTGTGCACCAGTTTATGTCGGTCGTTGGCATCAAGTGAAGCCTGGAACGGCTGGTCAATGGCGGCACACCCCTTGAAGTCGCTTTTGGCATCAAATGCCCATAATGCCCTGATGGTCTTTAGTTTGGGCAGCAGGAGAGTAGAAATTCCCGCTTGCTGCAGCTTAACACCCAGTGAAGTATGCCAGAGTTCCGTGATTTCACCCTTGTTCGACGATAGGGGATCAAGTATCCTGAACTGGGTGGAGATAACCGTGTCGGCTTGTCTGGTTTCTTCCACATTCTCGGTTTTCAGCTCAATCCGGTGGGTGAAATCGTTTACCTGGTTAGGGGAGATATACAACAGGGCAGGTGCTTCGATCGAT
>CAYWTT010000194.1:0-7018 GCA_964461245.1 uncultured Prolixibacteraceae bacterium
CGGGGGTGTTTTTTTTCTGAATGTTCACCTATACTGGATAAATCTGTTCCTCATCCTGTATCTGGTCTGCAAAGAATTCACTCCTTTTTTCCCTGAAGGCAGTTCCCGGCCAAATTTGACAAAATGGCTGGCAGCTTTAGCCATCCTGGTTATGTTCATCCTTTTTCTGGCGTTGGTGTCAGCAAATATGCACGGCGATATGGACGGTTCGTCCGACCGTTTCATCCTGGGAAATTAAAAGCAGGTTTTTCATTAAAACGGAATTCTTCATCGAAATAATTGTGATAAAAAATATATGAATATTAACCCATCATAAAGCATTCATCTGTAAAGTGGCTGTTCTAGGTTAAAATTGTACATAATGACAATAAGATTCTATTAGTATTTAATAAAATATTTATAAATTTTTGTCTGGGATAAATAATCTTCTCAAAAACTAATAAAGTCAAAACCAAATTCTGAATCTATGAAAAAAAGGTTGTTAAAAATGCTTCTGCCATGCTTGTTCTTGTTGCTGGCCGGAAGCTTGTATGCACAGAATCCGGTGAGTGGCGTCGTGCGAAGTTCTGCAGGGGAATTGCTACCCGGGGTAAGCATTATGGTTAAGGGTACCACACAGGGTGTGATAACCAATATTGACGGGCAGTACACTATCAGGTCCGTTGATCCGCAGGCTATTCTGGTTTTTTCCTTCATAGGAATGGAAAAACAGGAAATTTCTGTGAGCGGGAGAAACACGATAGATGTTACCATGAGTCCTTCCTCCATCGGAGTCGATGAGGTCGTTGTCACGGCTTTGGGATTAAAGCGGGAAAAAAAGGCGCTGGGATATTCTGTGGGTGAGGTAAAGGGAGACAATCTGACAGAAACTACTCAGTCCAATGTTCTGAATGCACTTCAGGGTAAGGTTTCGGGGGTAAAGATTAATCAAATGGATGGAACCACAGGTTCTTCCGTGAATATGATCATCCGGGGTGCCACTTCCCTGAACAACGACAACCAGCCTTTGTTTGTCATCGATGGGGTTCCGGTCAAAAATCAGCTGAATAACTATTACAACGGGGCTGATTTTGGTAACCAGATCAGTGATATCAATCCGGATGATATTGAGAGCGTATCAGTGCTTAAAGGTGCCAGTGCTGCAGCCCTTTATGGTTCCAGGGCAGGTAACGGGGTGGTACTTATCACTACGCGTTCAGGTTCTCATGGCAGAAAAGGTATTGGCGTTTCACTGAGTACTACCAATGCTTTTGAGATCCCTTATCACTATTTCCCGGTGCAATTCACTTTTGGCTCGGGAAAAGCCGGTGCCCACAAACTGGAAGAGCCTGAAAATGAAGCCTGGGGTGCCCAGTGCGATGTGGGTGAGATGTGGGCCCTATGGAATTCAAATGGTGAAAAAGTACCCCTGGTATCTTATCCTAATCGGTTTAAAGACTTTTTCCAGACCGGTTTTACCACCACAAACAATATCGGTGTGGAGGGTAATTACGATAAGGGATTTTTCAGACTGTCGGTAGGAGATATGCGGAACAAGGGGATCATCCCGAATGTGGACCTTAATCGTTCCACCATTTCCCTGAATTCAGGATATAATGTGACCAAACGTTTATCCGTATCTGCCATGTTCAGCTGGTCTGAATCAGGATCGGGAAACCGTCCCAATATTGACGGGGATGACCGGAACGACATAGTCCGCAGCCTCACCGAAATGGGAGCCCAGGTAAATATTCTTGATCTGAAGGATTATTGGATCAAAGGACAGGAAGGGATACAGCAACTCAAATACAAGGATAAACAGAACAATGCCTGGTTTATTGCACATGAAAATACCAATGCGTTCAAAAGGGAAAGATTGACCACAAAAGTACAGTTTGACTATAAAATCACCGATGATCTCACCCTTATGGGACGTTTCTCAAGGGATGGAAATCTGGAAAACCGTGAATCGAAGAGGGCGTTCAGCTCCTATTCAGAACCACTGGGAAATTACTCCCTTCATGATATTTACAGGAAAGAAACCAATATGGAACTCAATCTGGCCTATAAAAAGGATCTGAATGAAAAGTGGAGCCTGGATGCCTTCATTGCCGGAAACAGAATGTATTCCTTTTCCAAGGAAATCAGTAACAAGGCTTCCCAACTGGTTATTCCCGATCTCTATACCATATCCAATGGCGTTCCGGGAACGGTCACCTATTACAGCGGCTGGGCCCAGAAAGCCATCTACAGTGTGTATGGAATGGCTTCTTTCGGGTACAGGCAAATTGCTTATCTGGATCTTACTGCCCGGAACGACTGGTCCAGTACATTACCCTCAGAAAACCGTTCCTATTTTTATCCTTCCGCATCGCTGAGCGTTTTGGTTTCTGAAATGTTTAGCCTTCCTCAATGGATCAGCTTTGCCAAATTGCGTGCGGGCCTGGCACAGGTTGGGAATGATACCAGTCCGTATAGCCTGAACCAAAATTTTTCCATTTCTTCTGACTGGGGCTCTTCGAAAAGAATTTATATGTCGGGAGGGCTGCAAAATCCCAATCTGGTTCCGGAAAAAGCCACATCACTGGAGTTCGGTGCGGATTTGCGCTTACTGAAGAACCGGATCGGACTGGAAGCCACCTGGTATAAGGTTCAGAATGAAAACCAGGTATTAAGCATTTCCATACCGGTTGAGTCGGGTGCAACCAGTAAAAAAATCAATACAGGTCTGATCGAGAGCAAAGGATGGGAAATAAGTCTGAATACCACTCCCGTAATTTCACGAAAGTTCCGCTGGGATATGGGCATCAATTTTACCCGGAACCGTACCTGGCTGGTCGAACTTGCCGAAGGAATGACCTATTCCCAGTGGAATGAAACCAGCGGAGCTTACTTCAGGACATACGAAGGAGGAATGATTGGTGACTTTTATTGTCTGCCTATGCTGAAAGTGACAGACCAGACTTCCCCCTATTACGGATATCCTCTGTTGAATGGGAACGGTCAATATCAGACAGATAACGATGCCAACCACATTGTGAAAATCGGAAATGCAAATCCCGATTTTAATCTGGGTATTCAACCCTCTTTCAGGTATGGTTCATTTTCTCTATATGCCAACATAGACTGGAACCAGGGGGGAAAATTCTATTCGAATACCATGATGTTTATGCAAAACAACGGGATGAGAGACGATACCTTCTCCGGAATACCTTATGATTCAAACCGGGATATAGTGGAGCAGATAAAGGAAAATCCGGAATATTTCTTTCATGAATGGGTAGGAGGAAGAAATGCTGAATATGGCGGTTTTCCGTGGCCATCGGGTTCAGGTGCCGGGCGCCTACAGGATGCCTGTTTTAATGTAGGAGTCCGTGAAGTGGTTACAAACGGTCAAAAAAGCTATGTGGAAAACCTGGGAGGAACCACTACCAAGTGGTTGTCCCCGTTTGAAGCATGCCGGTATGCCAACAGGCCGTTCCCTTACAGAAATACATATGATGCTACTTTTATCAAATTGAGAGAGGTTGCGCTGACTTACCATGTCTCAAAGAAAATAAACCAGAAATTTCACCTTCAGAATTCCTCTATATCGGTCATCGCCACCAACATGTTTGAATGGACCAAGGCAGATGTGGATATTGATCCGGAAAGAGCTTATAAACCCAATGGCGGAGCATGGAACAACGGCCTTGAATATTACAATACCATGCCATGGACGGGTACCTTGGGCTTTAAATTAAACTTTGAATTCTAAAAAACACGAATATGAAAACAATCAAAATAGGTGCATACATATTGATACTGGCGTTATTAATGCCCTTCGTGTCATGCCTTGATTTGGATGAAGTAAATGAAGATCCCAATAATCCGGTCAAGGTCTCTTCCAATTATATTTTAACCTATGTGCTTTCCAAAACAGCTCTTTACTATAAAGCACTGGGGAATTATAACTCTCAGATCGCCGGAGCGATGCAGTACATCCAGGTAGGGACCAATGAAAGTTCCTGGAAAATGAACCATTATAACTGGGACAAAGGTTCCTGGGATGGATATTATGATCTGCTCCGCAATGTGAAGATCATCAACGAATATGCTGTGGAAGACGGAAATCCCTTGTTCGAAGCAGTTTCCCTGATACTTAGGGCTTCCCTCTATGGCATTGCCACCGACATTTTCGGAGATATTCCCTATTCAGAAAGTCTGAAAGCAGGTGAAGAACTTTACTTTCCGAAATATGATGAACAAAAAAATATATATAAGGGAATTCTGGAAGATCTGAATAAAGCTGAATCCTTGCTGGCTTTGTCAAATATTACGGATTATAAAATCACTGTGGCATCCGACCTTGTGTATGGCGGAAGTGCCGCCAAGTGGAGAAAATACTGCAACGCACTTCGTCTCCGTTATGCAATGCGGCTTTACGACAAAAAAAGCGAAATGACAGGTCTGGGAATTGATCTTGTTTCTATTGTGAATGACGCAGCCAACAAAGCATTTACCAGTAATGACGACAATGCAAATGTGGATTATATCGGCACAACTGCTGAAAATTCACATCCGGGAGGTAAACTGAATTCCTCCAATCCTCCCTATGCCTCAAAACCGTGCAAAACCATGGTAGATAAACTGAAGTCCCTGAATGATCCACGTCTTTACCGGTGGTTAGATCCAGTTCAGATCAAATGGGATTACACCGTTACAGCCAAAACGGATAAAACCGTGACCAATATCTTTGGTGATACCTATACGGTTACCTATATGCCGACAAAAAATCCCAATGTGGACACCTCCCTGTATGTCGGATTGCCTATGGGTTTGGCAGTCCAGGATGCCATGACATACAACTACGGGGATAATACAACGACCTATCATTCCGAGAGAAGTCCGTTCATTTCCTATATGAATAAACGATATCGTGAAAATACGGATGCTTTGCTTCAGATGGATTTAATGATGTACAGCGAGGTGGAGTTCCTCTTGTCTGAAGCTGCACTCAAGGGTGGATTTTCAATCACAGGGACTGCCGAAAGCCATTATAAAAAGGCGATCGAGGCATCAATGACCCGATGGGGCATCACCAACGGCAAAAACGGATTCAACTTCGACAGCTATTACAATAATCCGCTTGTAAGTTATTCTTCCGCTTCCAATAAGTTGGAAAGAATTATGGAACAAAAGTGGATCGCCGGTTGGCTGGATGTGGAACCCTGGTTCGACTGGCGCAGAACGGGTTATCCTGCACTGAAAGCAGGTCCGGTAAATTCATACGGTCCTGCTCTTCCCATCCGCATGGAATATCCGGTTCCCAACTCGGATGAAAAATACATGGTCAATTATAATGAAGCGGTAGAACGGCTCCAGACAACCATTTATGTTCCTGCCGGGCAGACAAAAGACCATAGTTATTCCAAAATCTGGGTTATTCAGGGTACCGGTAAGCCCTATTGAGGGTGTTATCCTTGATTATTCATCGCTTACCTTCCTGAATCACGAAAAGGTACCAGATCAGGGCACATTCCAGCCAGCTTGTTGTGGTTAGCAATGTGCCCTTTCTTTTTAATTTGCAATTAAATAATTTTATCATCATGAAACATTATCAAGGACCGGGATATGCCAGCTTCCGGTATATACACATTCTGGCAGTTCTGATGTTGTTCACGGCATGTAATATCGTCCCTTCACCGGAGAAAATCAGCGTCCGGAATTTGACCTCGGAATTTATATATGAGGAGGCACCTTTTCCTCAATGTCATGCTTCCACCCTTACTGAAACAAAGGAAGGGCTTTTGGCGGCGTGGTTCGGCGGAACCCACGAGAAAAATCCCGACGTCTGCATTTATGTGTCAGCCAAAAGAAACGGAAGATGGAGTATTCCCCGGTTAGCGGCCGACGGCATCATCAACGACACCCTGAGATATCCCTGTTGGAATCCGGTCCTCTTTACCCGCGAAAACGGAGAGGTGATCCTTTATTATAAAATTGGTCCCAATCCCCGGGAGTGGTGGGGAGTGTATAAGATTTCAGGCGATAATGGTGAATCCTGGTCGGAAGAGACCATGATCCCAGATTCTCTTCTGGGACCCATCAAAAATAAACCCGTAAGGTTGGCCGATGGATCGCTTCTTTATCCCACCAGCAAGGAAACGCCGGCACTGTGGGAGATTTATGTGGAAACCTCCGACCAGGATCTGACGGATTGGAAGAAAATAAAAATTGACAACAACGGATTCAATCCTATTCAACCCACTGTGCTTTTTCATCAAAACGGACGGATTCAGATGCTTTGCAGAAGTAAGGAGAAGAAAATTGTGGAAACATGGTCTTCAGACCAGGGAAAGAGCTGGACCCCTGTGCAGGCCACTTCGCTTGTCAACAATAATTCGGGAATTGATGGGGTAACCCTCAGAAGTGGTCTCCAGCTGCTGGTCTGCAATCCGGTGGAAAAGGGCAGAAACCGGCTTGGCCTGTTTGCTTCAGCGGATGGAAAGTCTTGGAAAGAGATCATGATCCTCGAAGACCAGCCGGAAGGAGAATTCAGCTATCCTGCCATTCTGGAAGGGAAAGACGGAACCATTCACATTACCTATACCTGGAACCGAAGGAAAGTGAAATATGTGCATCTGAAAATTACTTAGTGTGCGAACTGTAAACCACAAAATGGAAAGGTTTGATCAATCGAGCCTATCCTGTATCTCTTTCACCGCAAACCGGATCTTTTCCCGGATGAGGCCGTTGTATTGTCTCAGCGGTGGAACTACATAGTCGTTGCATATTCCCATTACTCCCAGGGCACATTTGCTGCTGACAGTGTATCTCGAGGCTTCAGTAGTCACATGATAAACCGAATTGTAAATTTTGATCACGATCTCCCTGAGTGTTTTGATCCTGGTGGTGTCGCTGGCAAGGGAGGCATTATACAGCTCAACAAACAAACCGGGAAAGAGGTTGGCTCCTCCGGCCGCGGCTCCGTGACCCCCTTGCATAATGGTCTCTGGAAGGTATATTTCTGTTCCTGTGATGATGGAAAAATCCGGAG
>CAYWTT010000195.1:0-6928 GCA_964461245.1 uncultured Prolixibacteraceae bacterium
ATATCTTGCTGTTTATTTTACTTTTTTGTATTATGTTAATTATTTCCAATCTGAATCAAGTGATAGCCCAAAATTGTGTTCCATTAAAAGCTGAAGACTTTCAAAAATTAGTTAAGGGCAAACCTACCAATCTTTATTTTTTGGAAAATATTAACATCTCTGCGGCAATTACCAATTATGGTGGCCGTATTGTGAATCTGTGCGTTCCAGATAAGAATGGGGATATGGCCAACGTGGTACTCGGTTTTAAAAACATTGATGAATACTTAAATACAAAAGAAATTTATCACGGCGCATTGATAGGCCGAGTTGGAAATCGCATTGCCAAAGGAAAGTTTATGCTTGACGGCGTGGAATATACCCTTCCTTTAAATAACAAAACCAATCATTTACATGGTGGGCCTGACGGATTTCACAATGTAGTCTGGGATGTAAAGTGTGTGACTGATTCGTCAATTATATTGAATTATCTTTCCAAAGATGGAGAAATGGGTTACCCGGGAAATCTCAATGTTGAAGTTAAATATACGCTTACTTCAAAAAAAGAAATGATTATAGAATACCAAGCAATAACGGATAAAGCTACTCCAGTGAATTTGACCAATCATGCTTTTTTCAATTTGGCTGGAGAAAAGGGAGGATCAATTAACAATCATCTCTTAATAATAAATGCTGATAAATATACTCCCATCGATTCAACGCTTATTCCTTTAAAAGAAAACGTTCCTGTAACCGGAACGCCTTTTGATTTTAGAAAAGCAAAACCAATAGGACAAGATTTGCTATTACAGACTGAGAATAGACAGTTGAAATATAGTTCTGGCTATGATCACAATTTTGAACTGAATAAAACTGTCCCAGGTAGGTTGGAGTTTGCTGCATCAGTATGCGACCCTGTCAGTGGGCGAAAAATGATTGTATATACAAAAGAACCGGGATTACAGTTATATGGTGGAAATTTTAAAGATCTGCCTCAAATACTCCCCTTAGATAAAGATTTCAAATATCGCAGATCATTTACTCTTGAAACCCAACATTTCCCCGATTCGCCAAACCATCCAAATTTTCCATCGGTCATTCTTAGGCCGGGCGAAATATATAGTACCTCAACGATTTATCAATTCGTCATTGAGAAGTAAACGACTACTCTCCAAGAGGATGGTTGTTTGTTAAATGTTTTTAACCCTCAGGGTATGAACGTCTTTAAAATTTCATGGAAATTGACCATATTCGTACCCCAAAAAAAAGAATTCACAAATAGCACCTAATGGATACAAAATGCCCAACCCATCAGATTCAACCGTAAAGAACTCCCTGGTGAACACCTTTAACCGGAGAGAATGGATTCGGATGATGGCGGCCCTTCAGGGAGCCCTGCTCATGCCGGGAGGTCTGGTTGCCGGAACAAAAAGAAAGAAAAATCCCACCTTCCTGGTGGTATCGGGCTGGCAGGATGTCAACATCGGTGATATAGCCCATACCCCGGGACTGCTGCATGTTCTGGAAACCTATTTTCCCGAAGCAAAAATTATTTTATGGAAGAAAAGTGACCTGAATGAACCGGTTAACAGAATGCTTCACCGGAACTTCCCCAAAGTGAAAATCATCTACGGAAGTGTGGGGCCGGATAAAACGGTCACCCAACCTGAAATCCTCGAAGCTTTTGAAGAGGCCGACATGATGGTGCATGGGTCAGGGCCTTCAGTGGTTGGCATGGACCATCTCAGCGCCTGGTATACCCAGACCGGCAAACCATTTGGGATCTTCGGGACCACCATTCAGGCTGTCAGTGAACAGCTGAAACCGATCCTGCAAAAGGCGTCCTTCATCTTCACCCGGGAAACGGCCTCTGTGGAAGTGGTGAAAAAGGCTGGGATCAGCGGAATGCCCATTCTGTTTGCACCCGATGCGACTTTCCTGCTGCACATACGCGATGACCGGAAGGCTCTTCCTTTCCTGGCGGAAAAAGGACTCGAACAGGGGAAATTTATCTGTGCCATTCCGCGGCTGCGTTATACGCCTTATCATAAAATCAGGCAGGTGGACTGGAGCGAAGAAAAGATCAGGCAGGTGGAAGAAACCAATGAAAAGTACAAAGAGGCCGATCATGCAAAACTCCGTGAAGCCATCATTACCTGGGTCAGAAATACGGGGAACAAGGTACTTGTGTGCCCCGAAATGACCTATCAGGTTGACATTATGGATGAATTGCTGATTGACCCGCTTCCTCATGAGGTAAAGCCATTTGTGTTGAAACGGGGTTACTGGTTACCCGATGAAGCAGCTTCGGTTTACACAAGGGCCCGGGCGGTTCTCAGTTTCGAGTGCCACTCCCCCATCATTGCCCTGGCCGGCAATGTCCCCGCATTCTATCTCCGTCAGCCGGAAGACACTATCAAAGGACAGATGTATTACGATCTGGGGGCTGATCCCTGGATATTCGAAATCGAACGAACCAGCGGAAAACAGATTTCCAACCGGCTGATGGAAGTGGTAAACGCCCCGGAACTGGCTGACGAAAGGGTGAAAACCATCCAGGAAAAGGTCAGAATGCATTACGACATGGCAATCTCAGAAATGAAGAGGGTATATGATCAAATCTAATATCCACAGGAACTGAAACCAATCCTGAATAACCATCTTATGACGACGTTTCTACATCAACTTTTTATTAAGGTTCAGTCATGGATTAAAATAAATAAGGATTCCAAGGATTTTGAAACCCATTCCTGTGTATTTTTAAAAACGAAAACCAAGATCAAAATACTATGAAGACTCAGACTTGTTGTGTAATACAACACATTAATTTTTTCTTTGTTATTGTACTGTTTTTCCTGATTCCCATGGCACCTGCAGGGGTGCAGGCCCAGGTGAAGTATAATGATGCCGCTGAACTCCGTGAAGCCAGAATGGGCGTGGAAAGAGTGGCACGTTATTACATTCCGGCCTATTCATCCCCGGCAAAGAACAACAATGAAACCAAATGGGTGCAGATAGATCTGGGAAGTGTGAAAAAAATCGACGGGGTAAAACTGTTACCCGGGGTGCAGGGTTGGGGACCTGCTTCCGGAGGTTTCCCCTGCCGTTTCAAAATAGAAGTTTCGGACAATGCTGATTTCAACCCTTCCATCCTGTACGAAGACTATACCCTCAAAGGGGAATTTCCGATTCCCGATGATGAGGTATGTACTTTTGCCACCAAGGAAGTGTACGGAAGATACGTCCGTTTCACAGCTACCCAGCTGAGGGACAACAAACTGGCCATGACCAAAATCATGGTGATGTCGGATGGGAAGGATGTTGCTGAAGGATGTCCTGCCACCGAGTCGGACCCGAGAGAGGATTCTCATGTGGAATTGGTGACCTGTCCGCAACGTCCGATGGGTGAATTTGTGGTGACCAACAATCCCGGCAATGTAATACCGCCCAAAACCTGGAAACCTGTGACCAACAAGGCACAAACGCCTATGGGAGGAGTTACCCTGGCAGATGGCCTGTTCAAAACCACCATGGAGAACAACATCAATTACCTGCTGAATTCGTTCACCTTCGATCAGCTGGTCAGGAATTTCAGGGTGAAGGCCGGATTGCCGGTGGAACCTTTTGATGAAAGACTGCACGTATTTTGGTTTAAACAACTTCCGGGATCGGAAGCAGGCCGTTTCCTGATGGGTGCCGGGAACACCCTGCGATGGATGGAAAACGCGGATCTCCGCAAAGAGATGAATGACATTGTCGATGTGATCGACCAGTGCAAGGAACCCGACGGCTATCTGATGGCCTACCCCAAGCATACCATCTTTGATGTGGAATACGGAGCCTATACGAGGTCATGGGTAACCCACGGTCTGATTGAGGCGGGATTTGCCGGGAACAAAAAAGCTTTCCCGCTGCTGCGCGGCTTTTATGACTGGTTTGACCAATGTCCCTATCTTCCGGAAATGCTGAGACGGCCAAGACAGGGTACACAGGGCATCATCCCCATGACCCGTACCTATTTCACTCCGGTAGGCAAGCCGGAAGATATTACGGTGGTGCAACAATACTTCCAGGAAAACTATTGGATGGAACAAATGGCAAACCGCGATCCCAAAGCCATCTGGCTATATCCTTACGACCGCCCGCACAATTACCTGGTAACCGGAATTGAGCCTTATCTTGACCTATACCGTGCCACCGGGGCTCAAAAATACCTGGATGCCGTTTTGGGCGCCTGGGATCTGTATCACGACAACTGGGAGCACATCGGGGGATCGCTGGCCATTAATGAAGGAACTTTCCTCTATGAACCCAAATCAAACTACCTCAGAAAAGAGACCGGCGAGTTATGTGGTAATGCCTTCTGGATCAAACTGAACCAACGGTTTCACCTGCTTTATCCCGAAGAAGAAAAATATGTGGCCGAGATCGAGAAATCACTTTACAATGTGGTCATAGCCAACCAGTATGGCTCAGAAGGGATCCGCTATTTTGCAAAACTGGTTGACCGCAAATATGTACCCCATGTTCCCAACACCCATCATTGCATGAATACCTGCTGTGAAGGTCAGGGTACCAGGATATACGGATCGCTGCCCGAATACATCTATTCCACTGACCGGGAAGGTATTTATGTGGACCTGTTTGCCGCTTCGGAAATAAAATACAGTGCCGGAAACCAGACCATGAGCCTTAAAATGGACACCAAATTCCCGTATGATCCCAAAGTGGAAATTACCGTCGGGAATGAACATCCTGCCAGGAACATCATCCGCATCCGCATACCCTCCTGGGCTGCCGGTGAAATGGCGGTAAATGTCAACGGAACCGAAACCGGCAGGGGAAAACCGGGAACCTATTTTGAAATCGACCGGAATTGGACAAACGGAGATGTCATTTCATTCACCCTCCCCATGGATTTTAAAGTGACAAAATATGCCGGGATGGAAAAAGGATTCGAAAATAACCACTATGCGATCGAGTATGGTCCCATTCTGCTGGGAATGGTCGGGGTTAAGGCCAAAAAGGAAAATATCGGAGTGAAAGCCACACCCGGAAACATTAAGAATATGCTTAAACCTGTTCCGGGAAAGCCATTGCATTTTTCAATTGAAGGGACCTCGGAATTCGAGTATTGGCCTTATTTTGAGATCCAGGATGAACCATTTTCCTGCTTCCCAGGCTTCTTTGAATAGAAACCTGAAAAAATATTAAATCAGATTGATGTTTTTCACAGGTTAGTTGTGCTCCTGCCGGCATGATTTTGGCAACAAAACCATGCTCTGTTTTGGAGAAGTCAAAAGACTTTGACTCTATAGGATTGAAAAGAATAAAATTGTTCTTCGTAACATCCTGTAATGTTTTAGAAGGAAAAACATACGGAACCATTAATAACTGAACGATGAAGAAATACGGAGCCTTTCTTCTTACCTTTTTGCGGATTTTAGTGGGTTGGCACTTTCTTTATGAAGGGATTGCCAAACTGATGACCCCGGGATGGAGCGCAAAACTCTACCTGATGGGATCGCAATGGATATTTTCCGATCTCTTCCACTGGATGGCTGACTCACCCGCGGTAATGAAAGTGATTGATTTCATGAATATCTGGGGACTGATCCTGATCGGACTTTCTCTTTTTGCGGGACTTTTGGTCCGTTGGTCATCGGTCTTCGGAGCCATTCTGATGCTTTTTTACTTTGTGGCTTACCCGCCCATTCCCGGGTATACCATCGGAACAGTGGCTGAAGGAAGTTATATGTGGGTGAACAAGACCCTGATCGAGCTTTTTGTCCTGCTGGTTTTTGCCGGAATTCCTGCCGAACTGTGGTATGGCTCCGACCGGTGGATCAAACGGTGGAGGGAGGAAAAAGCCCATGCCCCGGTACCTCAGTCAGGAATTAAGAATACCTCTCTTCAGAGACGGGAACTCCTTCGCGACCTCATCACCGTTCCCTTTCTGGGAGCTTTCGCTTATGCAGCATACAAAAAAAAGAAATGGGACAGTTTTGAAGAGAAGTTCCTGTCTCAAAAGCCGGATGCCACTACCAGTGCCACACTGAAAAGCTTCACCTTTGCCTCCCTGAGCGATTTGAAAGGGCAGATCCCTAAGGGAAAAATCGGGAATATGGAATTAAGCCGGCTGGTCATGGGAGGTAACCTGATCGGAGGGTGGGCCCATGCACGCGACCTGATTTATGTGTCGAAACTGGTCAAGGCCTATCACACCGATGAGCGGGTGATCATGACCCTTCAACTGGCTGAGAAATGCGGCATCGACGCCATCATTACCAATCCCTCACTGGGCCGTATCATGAATAAATACTGGCATGAAACAGGGGGAAAAGTTAAATTCATTTCCGACTGCGGGTATAAAGACGGTTTTCTGGAAGGGATCAGGTTATCGGAAGAAGCGGGTGCGGCAGCGATGTATTGCCAGGGGGAAATAACCGACCGTCTGACCCAGAAAGGGGATTTCGACACCATACAAAAGGGGATTGAGAAAATAAGAAGTTATGGAAAACCGGCAGGGATCGGAGCACATAAAATTGAGTCGATAAAAGCCTGCGTGGAACATGGGATCAAACCCGACTTCTGGGTAAAAACCCTTCATCACCACAATTACTGGTCGGCACAACCCGACTCTCCGCACCACGACAATATGTTCTGTTTTAAACCCCAGGAAACCATCGATTTCATGAACAGCCTGGAAGAACCCTGGATCGCCTTTAAAGTTCTGGCTGCCGGGGCAATCCAACCCCAGGAGGGCTTTAAGTATGCCTTTGACAACGGGGCAGATTTTATTTGCGTGGGAATGTATGATTTTCAGATCGTGGACGACTGCAATATCGCCCTGGATACCTTAAGCAATGTGGAAAACAGGAATCGGCCATGGAGGGGATAAGATTTATTTGCAGGAATTTCCAACCTTAAACCGGAAGCCAAACTTAAA
>CAYWTT010000196.1:0-6917 GCA_964461245.1 uncultured Prolixibacteraceae bacterium
TTCGTGTAATTCCTGCCCGTCCGGTCAGGCGGGCGTATAAATTCGTGTAATTCGTATCCTAAACAGTGTCCATAAAACTGCGCTGCACCTTGTTGAACACAATAACCCCGAAAGCCAGCATCACGATCATAAATCCAAAGCTGTACGCCAGGTGGCCCCAGTCGAATGTGCCGACTCCCATGGTGCCGTATTTGAATGCTTCAATGATGGAGGTTACCGGATTCAGCACCATGATCCACTGCTTGTCCTGCGGAATGGTGCTCAGCGGATAGATCACCGGCGTGGCATACATCCATAGTTGAACGATGAAGGAGAAGAGAAAGGTAAGATCGCGGTACTTGGTGGTCATTGAGGAGATCAGGATCCCGAATCCCAGGGCCAGTCCGGCCAGCATAAGGATCAGCACCGGGATCAGCAGAAGGTATCCGTTGGGAGTCACATTCACCCCGACGATCAGATAATAGAGGTAAACCGCCACAAACAGCATAAACTGGATGCCCATGCGCACCAGGTTCGACGATACCGTAGCCAGGGGGACGATCAGCCTGGGAAAATAGACTTTTCCGAAGATGCCCGCATTGGCAGTGAAAGTGGACGAGGTTTTGTTCAGACAGTCGGCAAAATACTGCCAGCAGACGATCCCCGCCAGGTAAAACAAGGGCTGGGGCAGTCCGTCGGTGGAGATCTTTGCAATCCCGCCAAATACCACCATGTACATAATAGTCGTCAGCGCCGGCTGGATAAAATACCAGGCCGGTCCCAGGATGGTCTGCTTGTACTGGGTGACAATATCCCGCCGCACAAACATCGACCACAGATCACGGTACTGCCAGATCTCTGCAAAGTCGACATGCAAAAGCCGGTCTTTGGGCTTGATGACGGTAGTCCAGGATTCATTCATCGTTAAAGGTTCTTATTGTATTCAGTTGTCAGTTGTAATACCAAATCACAGATTAATACAGAAGCACCTTGAAGCAGTCAGTCCATTCTTTTACAACGCTATACTCTGGAAAAGTTGAATTTCGTTGACTGCTCCGCCACGTCAGTCACAGGAAAGGTGATGACAGCAGATGGTTTTATTCGTCCGTTAGGTGCAAATTTATCATTTTTCAGGGAAGTTTGACGGGGAATGCCGGAAATTACCGGATGCAAGTTGATACCTTATTGTTAATTATAAATGGGTATAATTTTGCTAAATTCCTTACGTTATCTTGTTCAGAACCTTAATTGTCCTATTTTTGTTAAGGAAACGCTGAAATCCGGAATAAATGCGGGAACCTGTTGAAACGATCCATGCAAGATGCCCTTAAAATATCCGCTCTGTTACTTTTTCTTCTGCCCCTGACAGGAGGATACCATGCCATGGGACAGGTAAAAGGGGAGAACGGATTGAAGTGGTACTCCTGGAATGCCTCCGGAGGATTTATGATGCCCATCGATCCGTTCCATACCCGGCTGAGCGGAGGTGCCGGACATCACTATCAATTCTCCGGAACCCCCGGCTTTACCTATTCCCTGGGTAAACCCTTCGGATTGCAGGTGGTGGCGGGCGCCGAACTGGAGGATCACCGGATCGACGGCACGGTCCGCAACTACCAGAGCATAGGAAATGAACGCTTATACAATGCCCGGCTGCGGACTTACAGTCTTTTCGGACAGTATTATGTCTCCCCGATCTGGAACCTCAATCCCTTTATTATGCTGAAGTTCGGGTACACCGGCATCAACCGGGCCCGGGGAAACAAAGACCTGAGCCGCACTTTGCCCGCCGACCGCTGGGATATTGTCTTCACGGCAGCCACGGGTGTCACCTGGCATGCCGATCCCAATTTTTCAGTCAACCTGTACGGGGAGTTCAGCCCTATCTCCAACAAATACCTGAGGGAACTTTTCGGCGATCTTGAAGCCAAGACACTTCCGATGACGAGGGTGGTCCTAACCTTGACGGCCCATACCGATATCCGGGTGTTTTACCCCTTTTACCGGGGCAGGGGATTCACCACCCGATTCAAGCCTGATCCTTACCTTCCTTTTGTGAGCGAAAGGATCAGGAAAAACAAAGGGAAACGTTAAAAGACAGGGAGGTGTCGGAAAGGTTATCTTCGGTTGCGTATGCGCAGGAGGTAGGCAGGATCTTTCTCAAGCGGAATGCGGAATCCGATCTCCATCCGGGAACCGGCATTAAAGGAGTGGGCGATTTTCACAGTAAACCATCTGACGGGATAAAAGCCGATGCCCAGGTCTTTCCGGGCATATTTGAATCCTCCCCGGGCAAACATGCCCCTTTGGGAGATAAAGTCGATGCCTCCCCACACATAGGCGAAATCAGTGAGCGAAACTGTGGGGCCTATCACCACGGAAGGGGCGGTCCGGTCGAGTTCGAGCATGGTAAATGCCCCGTAGCGGGGACCGAAGACGTTGTTCACCGCGGTGGTGACGGTGAACTTTTCATATTTATGGTCAAAGATATATCCTCCACTGATGTCCACGCAATCGATCAGCCATTGTTTCCCCCGGTAGATAAGGCCGTCCTTGCGGCGTGCCTCCGCACTCTCCGTCATCAGTACCCAAACCAGAAGAAGCATCCAAAAGGTTCTCATTTGAACATATAAATCATTTAACAAATATATTATTTTTTACCTCACTGCTCGGGATAAAAGTTGTTTTTCATGGGCAGAAGATTACCCGTCCGAACGGCTTCGTCCGGGCGGACCCGTCCGAATGGCTTCGTCCGGGCGGACAACTTCATGCACATAAGGTGCGGATTGTTAAATAATTGAATGTCTTTTGCTGGCCATTCTGCCCACTCGCGTTACCCGCTACATAAGGCTGTCATTGGTAACATCTCTTAGGCGAGGGAGTGAAGCCCGACTGAACGACTTCTGAATATCCAGGGATAATTATAATTTCAGTCGTTCGGGCTGGTTTCATTCTTCATTCCATTTATTTGTTATTTTTGACATGATATATCGTTACCCTATGCGAACTAAATGTCTGATACGCCGGTTCCGGCTGCCTGTGATGCTGCTGCTTCCGCTGTCGCTTCTGTTTTCCTGCAGCAGTCCGTTGAAACAGCTTACCTATATGCATGATGCGCTGACCGATACCCTTTATTCCCGGGTGCCGTTGCCCGATCCTTATCGGATCAGACCCAATGACCAGCTTTATATCAGCGTGCTGGGCGACAACAAGGAGAATACCGACTTTCTGAATATCGGAACCACGACCGGAGTAGGAGGCGGATTCGGAATGGATATGCTCACGTACCTGGTGGATGAGCATGGGAATATCAGCTATCCGCAGATTGGGGAGGTCCATGTGGAAGGATTGACCTTGCTGGAGGTAAAGGATCTGCTGCAGAAGGAGGTGGACAGGTTCGTGGTCCACACCTCGGTGATCGTCAAACTGGCCAACCGGACCTTCACCATCCTGGGCGATGTGAACGGAGGCGGTCTGATGGACATGCCCAAAAACCAATATACCATTTTTGAAGCCCTGGGCGCTGCCGGGGGAATTTCGGACTACGGGAACCGGCAGAACGTCAAGCTGATCCGGGAAACACCCCAGGGTACCCGGATCGTCAACATTGACCTGACGGATGATTCCCTGCTTTCGTCGGAATATTATTACATCCTTCCCAACGATGTGATCTATGTGGAACCCAATAAATTCCGGACTTATCAGGTGCGCACTCTTCCGTGGCTTAACCAGGCTACCTTTGCTGCTTCCCTGCTTTCCACCGCTTTTCTGATCATTAACCTCTTCAAATGATGGAAAATACAGATATTGACAAACCGCAGGAACTATCCATACAGGAAGAGTTGCCGATATTCAATTACAAAAGGCTGGTCAGTGAGCTGATCTCCAAATGGTTCCTGTTTGTGATCTTCCTTTCCATCGGTCTGTCGGGCGCCTGGCTGTATAACCGTTATACCACCACCATTTATGCCATTAAAAGCAGCATCATGATCCTTGAAGAGGGTTCCACCTCCTTCTGGACCGAAAACAGGGGATTTACCGGGGAGGCGCTCCGCGGTTTCGGAACCTCTTACCAGGGGATCTCCAACCAGATGATCATCCTGAAGTCAAAACCGGTGGTCACGGCAGCCATCCGGGAACTGGGCTTTGAAGTGAGTTATTACAACGAAGGGAAACTCTCGACAGCTGAAAATTATACCGATGCTCCCTTTACGGTGATCTGGGACAGGACACATCCCCAGTTAATCGGCGTTGACTTCAAGATCACGGTTCATCCCGACCGGAGCATCGACCTGACCGCCCAGGCACCCAATGCCGGGGCATATAATTATGTTACCAACCAGTTCGCAGGAAGTTCTCCCAACTTTTCCCTGCAGAAGAAGCTTGTCTCCGGGCAGCAGGTCACCCTTCCGGGACAACTGAGCTTTAAAATTGTGCTGAAGGATTATTTCAATCCTCCCGTGGATGACTATTTCTTTTTCAATTTCCGCACTATTCCTGACCTGGTCAACAGTTACCGTTCCCGCCTGACCGTCAGCATGCAAGACTGGGAGACCTCCATTGTGGATGTCAGTCTGCGGGATTATCACCCGCAGAAGGGGGTAGACTTCCTGAACAAACTGGTGGAAATTTACCGGATGGACAATGTGGAAAAGAAAAACCAGTACGCCAACCAGACCATCCGCTTTATTGAGGAACTGCTGGAAGGGGTGCGTGATTCCTTATCGGTAACTGAAGATGAACTTCTGACCTACCAGTCGCGCAACAGGATTGTGGATATCTCTTCCCAGTCGGGGCAATTGCTGGCACAGATGAACGAACTGGACCAGAAGAGGATAGAACTGGAATCACAGAACAAATACTATAAATACCTCCAGAAATATATCCTGGACAACCGGGATATCGGTAAAATGATGGCTCCCGCTTCGGTGGGCATCAACGATCCCCTGCTCACCGGACTGATCAGTGAATACAATAACCTGACGGTGGAAAAATCGCAGATGTCGGATGTGCGGATTTCTCCCCGGCTGACCCAGCTGAATGCCCAGATGGAAAATGTAAAGAATGCCATGCTGGAGAATATTGAGAACATCATCGGCCAGAGCGATCAGTCCATAGCTGAGCTTCAGCGCAGGAGCCGTGTGATTGAAGCCAAAGTGAGCCAACTGCCCTCCACAGAAAGGGATCTGCTGAATATCGAGCGTAAAAACAACCTGAATACCGAAACCTATACCTTCCTTTTGGAGAAGCTGTCGGAAGCCCAGATTGCCAAGGCGGCCAATCAGCCGGAAAGCCAGATCGTGGAGGAAGCCGAATCCCAGGGAGTGATCGGGCCTCAGAAAAACAAGGCCTATTCATACGGCCTGTTTGCCGGTATTGTGCCTCCGGCACTCTTTGTGCTGATCCTGGTTCTCTTCAATAAAAAAGTGATATCCAAGGAGGATGTGGAAAACATCACCCGCCTTCCTATCCTGAACCTGGTCTTCTTCAACAAGCAAAAGGTGAAAACCATGACTCCGGTACTCGATAAACCCAACTCTCCCGACAGTGAAGCCTACCGGGCTCTCCGGAGTAAGCTTGATCTGATGGTCAAGGGGAAGCAGAAGCCGGTGATCGCGGTGTCGTCCACTTCTCCCGGTGAGGGCAAGACCTATACTTCCATCAATATCGCTTCATCCTATGCCCTGACCAAAAAGAAAACCGTTTTGCTCGACTTTGACCTGCGCAATTCGAAAATCAACGAGAATTTTGGACTGGATCCCAAGAAGGGCGTGGTCACCTATATCCTCGGACACGATAAGGTGGAAGAGATCACTTTCAGGGTGAAACACACCAATTTTTACATTATTCCGGCCGGACCGATTCCACCCAATCCCGGGGAGATGCTGATGGATGAGAAGATCGCCAGGTTGCTTGCCGAGCTGAAGGCTATCTACGATGTGATCATCATCGACTCAGCGCCCATCGGCTATGTGACAGACCTGTTCCAGATCACCGACCAGATCGATTCGATCGTTTTTGTGGTGCGTGACAGCTATACCAATCGCAGCCTGCTGAAACATGCGCTGGATGAGATCAAAACCTACAAGCTGAAAGGAGTGGGCATCCTGATCAATGCCATCAAGACCACCGGCGGACTATTCCCTTCCTATGTGCTGAGTTATGTGAACGGATACCGGTATGGTTACGGTTATGGTTACGGGGACTACGGCTATGGTTACGGCTATGGTTATGGTTACGGTTATGGCTATGGCAGCAAGAACAAACGGAAGAAATTCCGTATAAGGGAAGCGGAACAGGATGAAAGCGGCGGCAACGGAACGCGGGAGATGCTTATCGAAGAAGGGGAAGAAGAGGGATGGAAGGATTAGGAAATTTGTGATCCCGACACTTTGTGGGCGGGACAAGTTTTGTGATTAATTTTCAAATTAATGTTTATAGAAATTGTTAACTCCGGCCGCATACATGCAATAGAGTCTCCATACCCTTTATATTCACACATGTCCATAAATTCAACGTCACTTTGTTGTATTTCAGACTGGAATGTTGTATATTGAATGAAATTTGATTTACAGCCCGGATTGATTTAAAATCATTCTTCAGATGTGATGTCTGTTTTGCCCTGCCGTGATGGCAGTTTCTGATCCTCAACCGCGAAGGTTGCTGCTTTGAAAACCTTTTCCAGGGACGCGATTTTAATTTTTCAGACCGAAAGGGGGTGTTGCCTGACAAACAGGGAAAAATTTTGTATTTCCGGTCTCCCGGTGAAGGAAGCCGGAGATAAGTCCGTTATGCCTGTAGGCACGGATCAGATTTCTGGATTAAACATTTTCAATAAAACTATTATCACAAATTAACCAATGAGTCCGCTCCGAAAATTTGGTTTTTTAATTTTCAGTGGTTCTGATCCACTATCTTGCCTTACGGGATAGGAATCA
>CAYWTT010000197.1:0-6884 GCA_964461245.1 uncultured Prolixibacteraceae bacterium
TGCGGTTCCGGTATTCCTGGCCCGGTTGCTCAAGCGGAACCACATCACCAGGGAAGCAGAGCCTTTTCTTCCCAATTTCGTTTCCCTCCTGATCGTCACTGCCACCATCGTGGTCACCATCCTGCTTTCCAATTACATCCACGACACCCATCTTGACAAGATATTTTTCGTGGTGGCACTCTCCACCCTCTTCACGGGATTATACATCATCGCAAGCCGGCGAAAAATCATCACTCATGTAATGGGTTATATGGTGGTGGAAAACGGCGTCTTTGTTCTGTCACTGGCCGTGGGAAATGAAATGCCCATGCTGGTCAACCTCGGCATCATGCTTGATATTTTTGCCAGCGTCCTGATCCTGGGTATCTTTCTGAACAAGATCGGAGATGTTTTCAAGGATGTGAATGTAGATCAGCTAAGTAACCTGAAAGACTATTAACCGGAGGAAACTGCATGACCATTCCCTATCTTATTTCGGCTTTCATTCTCTCGGCAGGACTTTTCCTGAACCGGAACAAGGCGATCAACTACATGCTGGTGATCCTTTTTCTCATCCTTCAATGGAGCTTTACCCTTTACGCCGGAGCCAATCTGAGGGTGACCGACAACAGCTACTTCACCTTTGATTCCCTGGGAATCCTATTGCTCTTCACCCTGAGTATTGTGGCTGTTCCTGCAGTTATTCACAGCAGGATTTACATTGAGCGGCATGCTGAGACCAGTTCATCAAGAGCTATCTATTTCGGATCGCTCGTATTGCTGATCACCGCCATCGGTGCCGGTTATCTGGCCAACCACCTGGCTGTGGTCTGGATATTTGTTGAGATTACCACCCTGAGTGCTTCGGCACTGATTTACCACCACCGCAACAAACTGGCATTGGAGGGGACATGGAAGTATGTTTTCATTTGTGCCCTGAGCATCTCCTTTGTTTTTATCGGCATCCTCTTCCTGAGCCTGTCGCTTCAGCATGCAGGTTCAAATGATCTATCCTTCAGTAATCTGCTGGAAAACAGCAAATTACTGAATCCCTTCTGGCTAAAGCTGGCTTTTCTTTTTATCTTCACCGGTTTCACGGCCAAACTGGGCCTGGTACCCATGTTTACCGCCGGGATCGACGCCAAGGATACAGCTCCCGGACCTGCAGGCGCCCTGTTGGCCAGCGTGCTGATGAACCTGGGATTCACCGGAGTGTTCCGCTTTTATGTCGTGGTGGCACACACACCCCTTCATCACTGGGCCAACCTGGTGACCGGAACAGCTGCCTTTCTTTCGGTCTTCGTGGCTACAGCTTACATGATCAGGGTAAAGAATGTCAAAAGGATGTTTGCCTATTCCGGCATCGAGCACATGGGGCTGGTTATGCTGGGGATCACAGCTGGAGGGATTGGCTATTATGCCGCCATCCTGCACATTATCCTCCACGCCTTCGTTAAATCGGGGCTTTTCTTTCAGTACAACCAGCTTTACCGCGTATTTCAGAGTAAAAGCATGCATTACATGGGCAATTATTTTAAATACAACCCCACCGGAGCAATGGTTCTTCTGCTGGGATTCATCAGTGCGGCAGCCATACCCCCTTCCGGGATGTTCATCAGCGAATTTCTGATCTTCCGTTCCCTGTTCGAGGCCCGGCAGATCGTCGTACTGATGGCCGTGCTTATGCTTCTTACCATGATCATCTGGGCTTTCGGAAAGAACGTCTTCAAAATCCTGTTTATCCCGGTGGCCGGATTCGACGAACAGAACGTACCGGCTTCCTATCCCCGGGAGAGTATTTCCCAGTTTATCCTGATAGCACTGGCCATTTACCTCGGATTTAATCCGCCTGAAGGTTTTGTCAATCTGATCCGGGAGAGTGTTGCCATATTACCCTGATGCCATGGAATATATTACCATAAAAAACAACGGGTCCGTGCCGATTGTCTCCATTCCGGAGTTGAACTACGACACTTTTTATCAGCTGAATACCGGTCTGGTGGTTGACCATCCTGAACGCCACTGTGTCAACTACTTCGGATTTAGGTCAGGTAAAGGAATCCGACTGATCTGCTGTATTGCCGACGATAATACTCAGGATATTCATATCTCCTCCTGTGTGGTTTCCCCTGACCGTCCACTGGAGGCTTTCACCTCCCAGGTGCTCAGTTTTGAAAGATTCGAGCGGGAGATCCATGAAAATTTCGGCATTCCCTTCCGGAACCATCCCTGGCTGAAACCGGTCAGGTTTCCCTTCAACAGGGCTGACCGTTCGAAGACCATCGCCAACTATCCATTTTTTACCATGGAGAGTGACGAACTGCACGAGGTGGGAGTCGGGCCTATTCATGCCGGAGTGATTGAACCTGGCCATTTCCGGTTTATCTGTAACGGGGAACAGATCCTGCACCTTGAGATCCAGCTGGGATTCCAGCACCGCGGCGTAGAAGATATGTTCCTGAAAAAGGAAAAGCTCCTGCAACGGGTTGTGCTGGCCGAGAATATTGCCGGGGATACAGTGGCCGGTCACACCACTGCCTTTTCACAGGTGTGGGAAACCCTTTCAGGGATGGAAGTATCCGAAGATATCCATTACTGTCGCACCCTGGCCCTGGAACTGGAACGCATGGCCATCCACACAGGCGACCTGAGCGCCCTTTGCACGGATGTGGCTTACCAGTTAGGCAGTGCCGTATTCGGACGTTTGCGCACTCCCCTGATCAACTTTGTTCAGGAATGGGGCGGGAACAGATTGGGCAAAGGATTGATCCGCCCGGGAAGGAATCCCTTCCCTTTTACGGATGAGCTGGCAACCCGTCTGAAGGAAGTCCTGAAAAACTATGAGCCCGATTTTGAAGAAATGAGCCACATGCTTTTCCGTTTGCCCAGCGCCCTGTCCCGTTTCGAGAGAACAGGCGTCGTCTCATACGGAGATGTCCTCTCTATCGGAGCCGTGGGAATGGCTGCGCGGATGAGCGGTCTGAACCGTGATATCCGCAGTTCGCACCCATCCCTGCTATACGGAAGATTCGATCATCAGCCTGTGATCAAGCATCATGGCGATGTATATTCCCGGGCACAGATACGAAGGAATGAGATCAGGCAGTCGATGCATTACTTGCGAAAGCTGATAAAGAAAGTGCCCGCAGCCATCCCTGCCGCTCCCCTGCCCTCTTCCCTCCTGCCCGGAATGCTTGCCCTTTCACTTGTGGAAGGCTGGCGGGGTGAAATCTGTCACTGCGGCATCACCGACAGCCGGGGCGAACTGATGCATTACAAAGTAAAGGATCCCTCATTCCACAACTGGATGGCCCTCGCCCTGTCCGTGAGGAATAACGAAATCTCCGATTTCCCGATTTGCAATAAAAGCTTTAATCTGTCGTATTGCGGGCATGACTTGTAATAAGTCGGTATATGAAAACAGAACTTTCAATTTATGTTAAATAACCTGAAAATACTCTTTCACCAAGGGAAACAATTCATCCCGGATGTAACCACTGCCCGGGTGCCGGGAATTTTCCGCGGAAGGCCGGTAATCAGCACCGAACCGGTAAATGAAGAGGAGCTGGCCGAACTTTGTCCGACGGGAGCCATTGAAGTATCGCCGGTTTCCATCGACTTGGGAAAATGTACCTTTTGCGGGGAATGTGCCCGTGTGTTTCCGATGAAGGTTCGTTTCACCAGGGATTACAAACTCTCCACAAACATTCGGGAGAGACTGATCATCAGGGAAGGAGAGGATCATCCCGTGGAGGTCGATTCCGCCACCGTCAGAAAGGAGATCCGCCAGGTGCTGGGTAAATCGCTCAAATTACGGCAGGTTTCCGCAGCAGGCGACAACAGTGCAGAATGGGAAATGAATGCAGCCAACAACGTGCAGTTCGACATGAGCCGCTTCGGGATCGAATTCGTGGCTTCCCCCCGTCACGCCGACGGAGTGGTGATCACGGGCCCCATCTCTGAAAACATGGCTGAACCCTTGCAGATTTGCTATGATGCAATTCCTGAGCCCAAAATCGTGGTTGTGGCTGGCACCGATGCCATCAGCGGAGGCATCTTCGAAGGGTCTCCCGCCCTCAAACGGGAGTTTCTGAGCCTGTATCCGGCCGACCTATACATTCCGGGGAATCCTCCACACCCTTTGACCATCATCAACGGGCTATTAGATCTCACCAGGAAGAAAGGGTGAATCACTCAATTATTAAAGAAGACTATTTGATGGGTTAAACATTCACCCATTACAGCGGTAACTGTAAATTATATATCACTCAAGCAAAATAATTCAGTAATGGAAAGCAACAACTTCTCTCTCATGCATCCCCGGGATCAGATCATCCTGGTCATCAACCGGATTTACAAAAATGGGCTTACCACCACTTCAGGCGGTAACCTCTCCATCATCGATGAGGAGGGCAGCATCTGGATTACACCCGCATCGGTCGACAAAGGTTCCCTGACCCCCCGAGACATCATGTGTCTGCGTCCCAACGGCACCATTGAAGGTCCACACCGCCCTTCTTCGGAACTGCCGTTTCACAAGGCCATCTATGAAATCCGTCCCGATATCAAGGCCGTGGTGCACGCCCATCCCCCGGCACTGGTTTCCTTCAGCATCTGCCGCCTGGTTCCCGACACGCGGATCATCCCACAAGCCCAACAGGTGTGTGGTCCCATCGGATTCGCACCCTATTACCTGCCTGGCAGCAACAAGCTGGGCGACGCTATTGCTGTTGAATTTACCAAAGGTTTCAATTCGGTGATCATGGAAAACCACGGTACGGTAGTGGGCGGCACAAACCTGATCGAGGCTTACGAACGGTTTGAAGCCATGGAATTTTGCGGAAGAACGCTGATCAACTCAAGGATCCTGGGTGAACCCAAATTCCTGAATGAGGAGCAGCTGATCGCCTTCGATAAGCAGATTCCGCATGATGTGCCGGAACTGGAGGAGGTGGTCGTGGCATCCGACGAGAAAGCGATACGTACTGAAATTGTCAGAATGGTCAGACGCGCTTGCGACCAGGGACTCATGATGAGTACCTATGGCACTGCTTCCATGCGCTGGAGAGGGAACGATTTTCTGATCACCAAGACCAATGTCACCCGTTGGAATATCGACCTGGATGACATCGTACAGATTCGGGACGGTAAGAGAGAACCGGGGAAAATACCCAGCCGGGCCATGTGGCTCCACCAGGAAATCTACCGGAAAAACCCGCATGTCAACGCCATCATCATGACCCAGCCGCCTTACCTGATGGCTTTCGGCGCCACCCATGAGCATCTGGATGTAAAAACCATCCCCGAAAGCTGGATCTTCCTGCAGGATATGCCTAACCTGCCCTTCGGATCACAGTTCACCGGCAAAACCGACATTCCCGACCTGATCTCTCAGAAAGTGGCAGCCGTACTGGTCAATAATGATGCAGTCATCGTGACAGGCAAGACCCTTCTGCAGGCTTTCGACCGGCTGGAAGTAGCCGAATTCTCTGCCAAATCACTCTGCATGGGCAAATCTATCGGAGAATTCTACCCCATCGGTGATTCGGAAATTGAAGAGCTGAAAAAAGCATTCTTCTGATTTCAGAAGAAAAACCGTTTCCAAATCAGGTTATTTCCGCTCATTCTATTAAGTATGAAACAGGCAGCCGGTTTCATGCCAAATTCTGATGCCTGCAATAACAAATCCCGGCTTCACCTCCGGGGTGAAGAATAATACAGGATAGGGATCAACCATAATATTTCTATTTTTACCTGTTGTTTACTTAATGATATTACTTGGCCATGAAAACAACCTGGACAATCATCCTGTTCCTTTGTATTATCTCACTTGCATCTTCCTCCCAGCCGATCGCACAATGGAGGGGCCCTAACCGTGACGGACACTATCCTGATACCCATCTGCTCCGGCAGTGGCCTTCCGAAGGGCCTAAAATGCTCTGGTCTTTTGAAGGGCTGGGTGCAGGAATGGGTAGCCCGGTGGTAGCCAACGACAGGGTATATGTAACCGGCATTCCCGATACCATTGCCGGAATGGGCACACTGTTTGTCCTGGATCTGAAAGGCACGCTCCTCTGGAAAAAAAACTACGGGACCGACTTTACCGCCTTGTTTGCGGGTGCGCGGTCCACCCCAACGGTGGAAGGCAACCTGGTCTATCTCGAAAGCGGCAATGGCCAAATCTACTGTCTGGATGCGAATACCGGAGATCAGGTCTGGTCGGTTGATTTTTTCAGTGAGATGCAGGCCGACTCGATACAATTTGGTTTTTCAGAGTCTCTGCTGACCGACAACGACCGCCTCTATTGTACTCCCGGAGGAAAAACGCACAACATGGTCGCCCTGAACCGCTTTACGGGAGAGAAGATCTGGGCTTCAAAAGGATTCGGGGAACAGGCTACCTATTCATCTCCCGTGATTTTCAACCACAACGGCCAACGGATCATAGTAAACCTTACCGCCTATTCCATAATAGGGATCAATGCCGATAACGGTGAATTACTCTGGCGTTTTTACCAATACCAGGACAATAAGATCCACGCCAATACCCCCATTTATCATGACGGCAAAGTACTGATATCCAGCGCTTCCAGAAAGGACAGTTCCGGATTGGTCATGCTAAAACTGTCGTCTGACGGTAGAAAGGCCGATATTCTCTGGCGCGTAAAAGAGGTGATCAATCTGTCGGGAGGTGCCGTGCTGAAAGACAGCTGCCTCTATACATCGGCCTATATTCAGCCCAAATGGTTCTGCATAAACCAGGAAACCGGAAAGATCAGATACATTTCAAAGGATCTGGGGGGAGGAGTGATCATTTCGGCTGACGGATTATACTACTGTTATACCGAAAGGGACGGTGAGATGGCACTTGTGGACGCCAATCCTGACAAACTAACTGTCATCAG
>CAYWTT010000198.1:0-6882 GCA_964461245.1 uncultured Prolixibacteraceae bacterium
AGGATATTACAGTTGAAAAGAGAAGAGGTGTTACATAATATTGTCCTTCCGTATCTGAGAGGAATAAGCACCAATAAAGGGCTGGAGCTGATTGAATCCTATAATGAGCGACTCAAAAATATACAATAATAAAAAGTCATGAATGTAAAACAAATCTGTTTATGTGTGCTGATGCTGATATGGACTTTCATCGGATCAGCCCAGGAAAGGTTAAAATTTAATCTGGAGGGAGCCAAAAAGCAGGCTATCGGGTTTAATAAAACCCTGAAGAACTCCGCTATTGCTATGGATAAGGCTCAGTATCAACTGAAGGAGGCCATTTCGGCCGGATTGCCCCAGGTGTCTTCCACACTCGATTACGCCAATGCCATGGGGGCAAAGATCTCGATCCGCTTTGTCGAAGACCAGCCGCCTACCGAAATTGCCATCAAACCTACCAGTACCTTCAATCTTCAGGTAGGGCAATTGTTGTTCAACGGCAGTTATTTTGTCGGAATTGAGCTGGCCAAACTGGGTAAGAGCCTTACCGAAAAGAGTTATGAAAAGAGTGAACAGGAGATACTGGGACAGGTAACCAGTGGATACAACCTGGTTTTGATGTCAAGGGAACTGTTAGAGCTGTTAACCTTAAATGTGGCTAATCTGAAGGAGGTTTACACCAAAACAGATGCCATGGTAAGAGTCGGAATAATTGAAAAAACCGATCTTGACCAATTGGGAGTGCAGATTGCTTCCCTTGAAAATATGGTGAAATCGTCGGAGAGGCAGTTGGAACTTGCCGAAAACATGATGAGGCTTCAGTTGGGACTTGAGATCAGCCAGGATTTTGAGTTGGAAGGGACACTTAGCCGGGCTCTGGCCGAACTGAACGGCATCAGTGCGTCTCCGTCGTTGTTTGATGTGAGGATGAATCCCGATTTTCAACTCATTAACCTGCAGGAAAAACTCTTTGAAAAGCAGCTCAAAATGCAGTATGCTGCATATTTACCTACTCTTTCGAGTTATTATTCTCATACTGAGAAAATTATCAAACCCAATTTTGATATGTCGCCTAAAAACATGATCGGCTTGAATATGAGCATTCCTATCTTTTCAGGAGGGCAGAAGGCCGCCAAGGTGAACCAGGCCCGTCTTGATCTGGAATCAATGAGGAATACAAAGGCATTACTGGCCGAACAGCTCCAGGTTCAGGAGAAACAGCTGCAGTTTAACCTGAAAAATGCCAATGAAACCTACCTAAACCAGGTAAAAAACCTGGATGTAGCCAGGAGGGTATACGGCAACCTTAAACTGAAGTTTGAGCATGGTTTAATTTCAGGGTTGGATATGGTTACCGCCGATAACAACTACCTGAAGGCGGAAACCGATTATCTTTCCTCTGTTTACCAGGTGCTTCAGGCATCTCTTGAGCTGGATAAGATTTATGGAAATTTGAAATAGAAAAACACGCATAATGAAACAGATTACCATTTTAATGACAGTTTTGTCACTGATTATCCTGTTCTCCTGCTCCGACGGGAAACAGAAAAAGGGTGAAGTCACGGTCGCTGCCGCGCAACCTAAAATCGAAAAAGTAGAAGTAATGCAGATGGAAATGCAGCAGATATCCCATTCTGTTGAATATTCGGCCACGCTGCAAGGATTTGAGGAAGTACATCTGGCCCCCTCTTCCCCGGGGAGGATTGAAGCCATTTATGTGGAAGAGGGAAGCAGGGTTTCCAAGGGAACCGTTTTGGTACAGATGGACCGTACCCAGTTGCACCAGGCTGAAATTCAGATGAAAACAGTGGCTACCGATTTTTACAGGCTGGATACCCTGCGGAAAGTGGGGAGCATAGCACAGCAGCAGTATGATCAGATTAAGGCGCAGTTTGAAATTGCCAAATCGAACGTCGATTTTCTCACTGAAAATACCCGGTTAAAAGCGCCATTTAGCGGCATAATTTCCGGCAAATATTTCGAGCCCGGTGAGATGTACTCCGGTTCTCCCGTGGCCGGTGTGGGTAAAGCAGCCATCCTGTCACTGGTCCAGATAGACCGTTTGAAACTGATCGTGCCAGTTTCTGAAAAGTATTTTCCACAGATCAGGAATGGCATGGAAGCCGGAATCAGCTGTGACATCTATCTCGATCAGCGATTTACCGGGAAAGTGTTCAGGGTGTATCCCACCATTGATCCGACAAGCAGGACTTTCAGCACGGAGGTGGTGATCAATAATCCGGGCGGCATATTGCGCCCAGGGATGTTCTGCAGGGTGTCGTTTGACCTGGAAAAGGTGGATGCCATTGTATTACCTGCGTTGGCTATTCTGAAGATGCAGGGATCCAACGACCGGTACCTGTTTGTGGCTAAAGACGGGAAAGCCAAAAGGGTGCCGGTAACTATAGGGGCAAGATATGACGACCAGGTGGAAGTGATTTCCGATGAACTCAAAGCCGGCGACAGCATTATAATCAGCGGACAGTCGAGGTTGCTAGACGGTGTCCCGATCGAGGTGGTTGCTGAATAGCCTGATATCGATTTTTTCAAATAATTGTCTATACCATGAGTATATATAAAAGTGCTGTAAACAAGCCTATTACAACGTTAATGATCTTCACGGCCGTCATTGTGACGGGGATCTATGCGTTGATCAACATGCCTATTGATCTCTATCCGGAAATTGAACCTCCCTATATTTCGGTAATGACAACCTATGCCGGTGCCAATGCAGCCGATATAGAGACCAATGTGACCAAACAGTTAGAGGAGTCTCTCAATGCTGTTGACGGGCTGAAAGAGATTACCTCTACTTCATACGATAATCTTTCCATCATTAACATGGAATTTGAATGGGGGACCAACCTGGATGAAGCCAATAACGACATCCGCGATATTTTGGACCGCTTGTATGATTATCTGCCCGAAGGGTGTGACCGTCCCGTCATTTACAAGTTCAACACCAACATGATGCCAATCCTGGTTTATGCCATCACGGCTAAAGAGAGCTATCCAGGAATCGAAAAACTGGTCGATGAAAAAATCATCAATCCACTGAATCGCGTCGAAGGATTGGGATCAGTCGGCATGATGGGGGCCCCCAGGAGGATTATTTATGTGGATGCCGATCCGCGGAAACTTGATGCCTACAACCTCACCGTTGAACAGATAGGAAGCACCATTTCAGCCGAAAACCTGAATATGCCTTCCGGAAATATTAAAATGGGGAAAACCGATTATCAGCTTCGCATCCAGGGAGAATTGAACGAAAGTGATAACCTGAGGAATCTGGTGGTCGGTAATTCCAATGGAAAGGTGATATACTTGCAGGATGTAGCTGTTGTGCGTGATTCGCTGAAGGATATTTCGCTGGAGGAAAGGGTCAACGGCGAGTATGGGATGCGCATTTTTGCCATGAAGCAATCGGGTGCCAATACCGTAAAGGTAGCCCGCGAAATAAACCAGACCATCGAGAAGCTGAAAAAGGATCTTCCCCCGGATATCAAGATCGATATGATCATGGACACATCCACCTTTATCAAAGGTTCTGTAAATAACCTGTCTGAAACCCTGATGTGGGCATTCCTTTTCGTCATACTGATCATTCTCGTGTTCCTGGGACGTTGGAGGGCGACATTTATTATCGTACTGACCATACCCATTTCACTGATCATGGCCTTCATTTACCTCTTTTTCACCGGAAATTCGATCAATGTCATCTCGCTTACCTCCCTGTCAATCGCTATCGGGATGGTTGTGGATGACGCGATTGTGGTGTTGGAGAATATTACCCGTCATATTGAAAGGGGAAGTTCACCCCGGGAAGCGGCCATTTATGCCACAAATGAAGTCTGGCTGGCCGTGATTATCACCACCCTGGTTATTGTGGCCGTATTTCTGCCCTTGACCCTAGTAGGGGGTATGACCGGGGTGATGTTCAACCAGCTGGGATGGATAGTAACCATTACCATTGTCACATCCACTTTGGCTGCTATTACCCTGACCCCTATGTTGTCGGCCAAGCTTCTCAAGCTCAGACCTCCGAAAGTAAATCCCGGACCACTCAGCTGGGAAAGGACTTTCGGCCGTTTTATGGATAAACTGGATGATTTCTATGTCACCACTCTCCGGTGGGCATTGAAACACAAACGTTTCGTGGTCATTGTGGCAGGACTGGTCTTCGTGTCCTCATTCGGGTTATTTAAGTACATCGGAACAGACTATATGCCGGAATCAGACGAAAGCCGCATTTCGGTGTCGGTGGAACTGGAACCGGGAACCAGGGTGGAAGAGACCATCAAAACGACCCGGAAACTGGGTCAGCTGATCAGGGAGAAATGGCCTGAAGTGACGATTTTCTCCTCCTCTTCCGGTTCAGATGACGAGGGAGGGATGTTCTCACTTTTTACCACCACCGGTTCGAACATGATCAACCTGATGATGCGTTTGAAAGATGTGGATGAAAGAGAAAAAAGTGTATGGGACATTACCGATGAAATGCGAAGTGAATTTCAGAATTACCCCGAAATCGTCAATGCCATATTCTCCACTACCAATTCGATGATGGGAGGGGGAAATACCGTGGATGTGGAAATTTACGGGTATGATTTCAATACCACCAACAAAATCTCCGAGCAGATAAGTGAAAAGCTTAAAAACATGAAGGGGGCGAAAGATGTCTCCGTCAGCCGCAAGAAAGACAAACCGGAAATGCAGATCGTACTGGATAAGGAAAAAATGGCGCTGCATGGTTTGAGTACAGCCTATGTCTCCAACTGTATACGGAACCGGGTCAGTGGATTGATCGCTTCCCAATACAAGGAAGAAGGGGATGAGTATGACATCAAAGTCAGGTTGCTGGAAGAATACCGGAATTCCATTTCCGATCTTGAACAGTTAAGCATCGTTTCTCCGGCAGGGAAGATGCTGAAACTGAAAGAGATAGGAAGTGTAAAAGAGTACTGGGGACCGCCCAGTATTCAACATAAGCGTAAGGAAAGGCTGGTTACCGTATCGGCAACTCCCGATCATGTGCCTTTGGGGACACTGGCTGAGAAAATCAAAGCGGTGATAGAGGATGTGCCTGTTCCGCAGGAGGTTATTGTCAACGTTGGAGGAACATACGAAGATCAGCAGGAATCTTTTATGGACCTGGCTCTTCTGATGGTGGTAAGTCTGATCCTGGTCTTTATCGTGATGGCTTCCCAGTTTGAGTCATTTACTATGCCCTTTGTCATTATGTTCTCTATTCCTTTTGCCTTTACGGGAGTTATTCTGGCCCTTTTCCTGACCGGGACCACACTGAACCTGATTGCCGGTCTGGGTACCGTGTTGCTGATTGGTATTGTGGTCAAAAACGGGATCGTGCTGATTGATTTTACCAACCTGATGCGGGACCGCGGCTATGAGTTGTATGAAGCTATAGCCATGTCCGGAAAATCGAGGTTGCGTCCGGTGTTAATGACAGCAGGTACGACCATGCTGGGTATGCTGCCGCTGGCGCTCAGTACGGGTGAAGGTTCTGAGATGTGGCGTCCCATGGGGATTACCGTTATCGGCGGACTCGTATTCTCCACTATTGTTACCATGGTCATAGTCCCGGTAATGTATGGAGTTTTCGCACGGCGGGGTGAGCGCAACAAAGTATTGAGGGTGAGAAAACAATATCATTTCATGGAGTAATTGAAGCAGAAAATGAAAGCAGTATTTATCATTTTTAACCAGGCCAATACCGAACGTGTTGAATATATGTTCGATAAGCTGGATGTCAGGGGATTTACCTGGTGGACCAATGTAAACGGAAGAGGGTCAGTGGATGGTGAACCCCGGATGGGAACCCATACCTGGCCCGAAATGAATTCCGCAACCCTCGCGGTCGTCAATGATGATCAGGTGGATGAAATCCTCAGGATTGTCCGGAAAATAGATGAAATCAACAAGGAAGTAGGTATCCGGGCATTTGTTTGGGATGTGGTGAAAACCGTATAAACAGAAGAGGCTGTCTCCAGGTTGAATTCCGTTTAAGTAAACCGCAGTGTTCTTTTGAGTCTCCGTGTGGTCATCAATTAAAGAACCACGCCGGGTTGCACAAAGGGTGCAGAGGGTTCCACAGAGTTGTCCGGAGACAGCCTCCATTTTTTATAATTTTCTGATTCTTTCCATAGCTTCCAGCACATTTTCACGGTCGGCAAAGGCTGAAAACCTGAAATATCCCTCTCCGGAGGGGCCGAAACCGGAACCTGGTGTACCCACCACATTGGCTTCTTCAAGCAGTCGGTCGAAGAACTCCCATGATTTCATGTTGTGGGGCGTACGGGTCCATATATATGGGGCATTCTCCCCCCCAAAAACGGTAAAACCGCATTGTTCCAAGGATTGTTTCATGAGGGTGGCATTTTCCATATAATAGTCGATAACGGCTTGTGTCTCCTTTCTTCCTTCTTCCGAATACACAGCGGCAGCTGCTTTCTGAACAGGGTAAGAAACGCCGTTAAACTTGGTAGTATGCCTTCGGTTCCATAGTTTCTTCACCTGTACGGGATTACCCTGGCTGTCAAAAGCCATTAACCGGGAAGGAATGACCGTGTAGGCCAGTCGGGTACCGGTAAATCCTGCAGTTTTGGAGAAGCTCCGGAATTCAATGGCAACTTTTTCCGCGTTTTCAATTTCAAAAATGGAGTGGGGGATATTTTCGTCTTTGATAAATGCCTCGTAAGCAGCATCATACAGAATAATACTCTTGTGTTCCAAAGCAAAATCGACCCATTTCTTTAACTCTTCACGGGTTGCCACTGCACCTGTCGGATTGTTGGGGTAGCATAAGAAGATCAAATCGGGAATCTCGGATGGTAATTCCGGAATAAAATTATTCTCGGCGGTGCAGGGCATATAGATAATTCCTTC
>CAYWTT010000199.1:0-6878 GCA_964461245.1 uncultured Prolixibacteraceae bacterium
TCAAGACCGGAGAATTCTTCCCTGATTTTTGCCGACCTGCATTAGCCGCATACCCCACCACAACCACTTCATCTGCCGTTACCGCATCTCTTTTAGGTTTCTTTTCCGTTACCTGGGTTATTTTCCCCTCTTCACTGACCAATGCATAAATCCTTACTTCACCCTCCGTGCCTGTTTCTTGTGCTTTCAGCGGATATCGCACCGATCGGGCAATAGTCTGCCTGAGCTGTACCATCGACGAAACGGTACTTTCATTTTCCTTAGTGCCTTTCAGGGTGATTTCAACCACTCCCTGTTCTCCTTTCTTGCCATATTTTGCGGTGGCTGCCTCACCTTTCATCACATTGACCGATTTAATTTCACCGGGATTGATATCCGACATTTTTTTGGATGTCTCTTTCCCGTCAAGGATGATCAGTATCTTTTTATCCGGTTGTAACTTTTTGGATGTAACAATGATCACCCCGTCTTTCGCTTTATCCCCATACATTATGGCGGCTGATTTATCTTTCAGGACGGTGATGCTTTCTATATTATCAGGGGATACTCCTTCCAGGGTTTCAATTTCAGAGCCATCCATCATGATCAGCGGTTTAATTCCAGATTTTACTGCCCGGATCTTCACCTTACTGGTATCTTCCGGAGAAGTATTCCCTTTTTTCTGAGTACCATATCCGACCACAACGACTTCTTCCTCAGGTTTCTTTGACTGCCCTGATCCGGCGGAAGGTTTTGAACCGGGCCCGCCAATAACCGCCGGGATTTTTGTAACGTTAGTATCGCCATCTGCCCGGATTAGGATGGTTTCACTGCCTGCTTTACCGGCTGCATACCCGGAAACGGTGATTTCCCTGTTGGGGTTTTTTATTGTGTCAGATGAAGATTTGACGGATACTTCATCCTGAAGAAGTGCCGGAATATTCTGGGTGCCGGTTAAGGCCGGTGACAGGGGGGCTGCTTTGAACTCCTTGCCGGAAAGCACGGTGACAAGGATAACTAAAAGCGGAAGGATGGCCAGCCGGCGGATTACTTTGTTCTTGTTTTCTGTTTTCTTTTTCATCATGATTATTCTGTTTTTTAAATTGTTTCCATTCAATGCATTGAGAAAGGGGGCCACTCCCGCCTTATTTGCCAGGGAAACCATAGCCATCTGGTAAGACTGCATATTATGACGGTTTGCTATTTCATGGTCGGTGAGAAATTCCAGGTTGTATTTTATGGCATTTTTCTGGAGCCAGGCAAATGGGTTGAACCATTGGAAAAGAAATATCACTTCCGACAGGAGTATGTCAAAGGTATGCATTTCATCCGCATGAACCTTTTCGTGTTGAAGGATCATCCACAGCGAGGGATGATCCAGTGTTTCGGAGGAGATCACAATCCTTCTGAAAAAGGTAAAGGGATGAATATCCTCTTTGGTGACAAAAACCTGTATCCCTTCAATCTCTTTCCGGCGACATTTTCTGATTATGGAAACCGCTTTTATATGTCCGGTCAGGAGATGAACCAACAAGAGGAAAGAGATAATAAGGTACACATAAAGGATCAGCCGGGAAACATCTATTTCCGGGGAGCTGGTGACTGCGGCAGGGTAAACCGTGTTTCCGTTGTCGGGCAGGATCACCATCTGAACGACAGCCGGCCTGGTAAGGGTAAAGGTGATCAGCGGAATGACCAGACTGGTCAGTAAGGTGCTGATCAGGTAAAACCTGTTGAACCTGAACTGCTTCTGCCCGCTGAAGAGCGCCCGATACAGCAGATAAAACGAAGCAATGGCAATGGCTGCTTTTACCGGATAAATGAAAACCGTTTCCATGGATCATTCGTTTTTGATCATTTTCAGGATTTCTTCCAGCTCTTCTGGTTTCAATCCTTTCTCTTTTACAAAAAAAGCTACCGCATTCTGGTAAGAGTTATCAAAATAGTCGCTTATTACCTGCTTCATGAATGATTTGCGGTATTCTTCCCGCGAAATCAGCGGAAAATACTCATAAGTGTTCCCATACTGGGTAAAACCGATCACCCCCTTATCCTGCAGTAACCTGACCAGGGAAGAGACCGTATTGTAATGGGGCTTCGGCTCGGGATACTGGTCTACCAGATCTTTCACAAAGGCTTTTTTAAGCCTCCAGAGGATTTTCATCAATTCCTCCTCTTTACGGGTAAGTTTTTGCATAGCTTAACAAAAATCAACTTGACAAAAATACAACTGAAAAAACAGTTTTGCAACTGAAAAATTAGTTGGCAAACTGATTTTTCAGTTAAAAGAGGTTAATTCAAAAAAGAGATCGGTCAGATTCTATACTGGTTGTCCGCTATTTTTCCGGGTCAGGCAGATTCGGTCAGTTTTTTAATTATTTTTGGAGGAGATAACCTAAAACCTTAGTATCATGGATGAACAAGCACCTCTTCAGGAAACAATGGTCACTCCTCCTTCCAATTATTTGATACTGGCCATTTTAGCCACCATCTTATGTTGTCTCCCTCTGGGGATCGTGTCGATAGTTTATGCGGCCCAGGTCAATACCAAATGGCAGGCAGGCGATACCGAAGGTGCGAAGCAGTACAGCAGAAATGCGCTGATCTGGGCTCTTGTTTCCGCAGGTATCGGGGTTATAGCTGCAATTATTGCCATAGTGGCCGGATTTGCTGCTGCACTGATTGAGAATGTCTTCTGAAAAAAGGCCGGATAAATACTTGGTTTGCCTGGCACTGATCCTTCTTTTGCCGGTTGCGGGGATATTTTATTTTTTTGATCCGGAAAGGCTGGTTCTCTTTCCGAAGTGTCCTCTGTATGTATTCACCGGATTATATTGTCCGGGCTGTGGATCACAGCGGGCTATCCACAGCATGCTTCACCTGAGGATTTCAGATGCTTTTCATTATAATTTACTGCTGATCCCGGCTTTTGCTTTTATTCTATATCATTTGCTGCGTCCATTTTTCAGCCGGCTCCTGAATATTAATCTCCCCGATCTGGTGTATAACAGGCGTACTCCGTGGATAATATTTTTCATTGTGGTAATATTCTGGATATTGCGAAATATCCGCATGATCCCCTTTACCTGGCTGGCGCCGGTTTAAATCTTCAGTTTAACGTGGATTTTTTCCAGTAATCCGGTTATCCAAACGATGATCCATGCAAAAACCAGGGTTTTTATCAGTCCCGGAATTCCCGAAGTCAGGGCTTCAGGCCATTTCCAGCCGACCAAAGTCATAACAGGGTATACCACATAAGGTATGAGGTAGCAGGTAAGTGTACTGCGCCCGGCAGGGGCGATGATCCCGGCCCACCTGGTGATCCGGTACTTATCTGCCATGATGAAAAGGATCCCGTAAACGGCAAAACTGATGCCAGCGCAAATGGCTGTCCAGGAGGGTGTGGCTTTTATCTTGGATATCCCCCCTAATGGTCTTACCCAGAACCCGAAAAGTATACAGACCACAGCGAGGAGGATCAATATTCCGGCATATTTCCATTCCCATTTTTCCCGGCTTGTGAATTTTTGGAAAATTGCAGAAGCGAAAATACCGCACAGGACCAGCGAATAATTGGAAGCGCTGATGATTAGTCTGAATTTGGGTAAAATCCCAAACAGTGAGCTGAACTCCCAAACGTTCAACAGGCAAAAGAGGAGCAGGAAGAGGGCTAGGAGCCAGAGTATATTCCTGAAAAACAGGTAGATAAATGCCGAAACCAGGTAAGCCCAGCCGATCAATCCCAGTATTCCCCACCAGTATGGCCGCATCCAGACCGGATTTTCCATGCTCCCTCCCTTATAAAGGGAAGCAAGCATTATCAAGGCAGCTATTCCCATTATCCGGAGCCATCTTGATGAGATCCCCAAGACACCCCCGTTTCCCGGATAAATGTTCCAGATCAGAAAAAAGGCCACCGTCATTATTATTTCGTATACCTGTCTGGAAAGAGGCATTAATCCGGGTTGCATATTCCCAAGGTTGACATGGAAAAAGCCCATGGTGATCAGCGCCAGTGAGCGTGACAAGATGTGAAGGGATATTTTTCCGGCAGTTTCACCCCTGCTGATCCTTCCTTTTATGGCAAAAGGAACAGAAAGACCGACGATGAACAGGAACGCAGGGAAGACCACATCGGCCAGTCCCATGCCGTCGTAGTCGGCTTGAGTATGTTCAAGCCACTGAGGAATATCATGCAGGCTCCAGAGATCATTCACGAAGATCATCAGAAGCATGGTGAGTGCCCGGAAAATGTCGACGGAAGCAATTCTGACCTGCCCTGGTCCTGTTGCGGTCATAAATGGTTCAGTAAAGTGTATGATCGTACGTTCTTCAAATGTAGTAGTTTTTGCCTGGTGATACAGGGATCTCTTGCTCCCGATTCAAAAATTGATTCTGACCGGTAATAAAGAGAGGGTCAGTATGTATTGCCTTTTTCGTTAACCATGGGCACAAACCGGACTGGCAGCACGTTTTTTTGCCTAATCCTGCCTTCCCTTTTCTCCAAGAGATAAAGGTACTGTACCAGTCCCTGCTCACCCACCGGTATGATCATCCTGCCTCCTTCGGCCAGTTGTTGTTTCAGTGGTATGGGGATGACTGACGGGGAACAGGTAACCAGAATGGCATCGAAAGGGGCATATTCAGGCCAGCCCATATATCCATCGCCTGTCTTAAGATGGATATCGGTATACCCCAGCCGGGCCAGGGTGGTTTTTGCCTTTTCGGCCAGGGATCTGATCACCTCCATGGAATAGACCTCTGCTCCGGTTTCTCTGAGGATTGCGGCCTGATACCCCGATCCGGTACCGATTTCCAGCACTTTTTCACCCCGTCGGATCTGAAGGATCTCGGTCATATAGGCCACAATATAGGGTTGCGAAATGGTTTGTCCTTCCCCGATGGGAAGTGGCTGGTCTGCATAGGAAAAGCGACGGTATTCATCGGGCACAAATTCATGGCGGGGAACATTGCGCATGGCATTCAGCACTTCTTCGGAAGAAATGCCGCGGACAATCAACTGTGATCTAACCATGTCCTCCCTCTTCTCCCTGTACGTGTCGGGTTGGTCGCTGAATTGACCAAAAAGCAGACAAGTGAAGTAAACCATTGTTTTCAGGATCATCCCATGATAATTATCGGACCTGAGGGACAGTTCCGGTAACTGCCCCGGTCATCCCTTATCCAAAGTTACTGAATATTAAAAATTAAAACAACTTTTCTTAAGTTTGCCCGGAAGAATGACTCCAGCGAAATATTTCGGTCTGGCATCCGTTTGGTATTCATTATATGAAATTTAGTTTAATATACTGTGTTTGTAAAATTAACCCGGACCAAAAGTTATTTTTAGATTGGCGAATACGTAAATTTGAATAATCAAACAAGTAAGAAATTTAAAAATGAAAAAAATGAAAAAATGGTTTGTTCTCTTAATTGCTGTGGCTCTCTTTTTCGGATGTAAGCACAGGCAGCAGCAAATTGACCGGTTAAGCGTCGTTCGTGACAGCCTTTCACAGGTGGCGTATGAAAAGGATTCTGCCATTATGGAATTCCTGACCGGATTCAATGAAATCCAGGCAAATCTTGATTCAATCAAACAGGTGGAGAAGCTGGTAACGGTTTCAACCTCACAGCATGGCGAGTTGAAGAGCAGTCAGAAACAACAGATTCTGGAAGATATCGCCCTGTTAAACCAGTTACTACAGAAAAATAAGGAGATGACTGCCAATCTGCAGAAAAAGCTGAACGGGGCAAACGCCAAAATCGGTCAGTTGCAGGGAATGGTGGCTGAATTTGAAAAGATGGTAGCCAATCTGAATTCGCAGATTGAATCAAAGGATGCCGAGATTGCCCAACTGACTCAGGACATTCAGCGTCTGAACATAGATGTAAGTCAGCTCACCAGCCAGGTTCAGCAGATTACACAGGAAAACCAGGAAAAAGCACAGACGATCGAAAATCAGACCATCGCTCTTAATATGGCCTATTATGCTGTCGGTACCGTGAAGGAACTGAGGGACAATAATGTGCTGGAGAAAGAAGGCGGGTTGCTTGGAATAGGCAAATCCCTGAAGATGAAGAAGGATTTTAACCGTGACTATTTTACCACGGTGGATATCCGGAATTTCGAAATGCTGCCACTGAATGTGAAAAAGGCAAAGGTGGTGAGTGTGCATCCGGCCGGATCTTACCATATTTCGGGTGAAAAGTCGGCTGATACGCTCTTTATTGACAATTCACAGGAATTCTGGAAAGTATCCAAATATTTGCTGATTGCTCTTGACTGATCCGGGAGTTGATCATAAGAAAAGGCCTCCGCGTGATGCACCGGAGGCCTTTTTTTTATCCGAACAGCAGTCTCTGTCCTCTGACATCCGGATCAATCCTGTTCTCATGCCAGGCCAGCCGGCCGTTGACAAAGGTATGGGTAACGGCGTGATGGAAAGTAATTCCTTCCATAGGGGACCAGCTGCACTTATAGAGAATATTTTCTTTCGACACAGTCCATTTTTTTGCCGGATCGACCAGCACCAGGTCTGCAAAATAGCCTTCCCTTAGGTATCCTCTTTTTTTAATTCTGAAAACATCGGCGGGTGCATGACACATTTTTTCCACCACCTTTTCCGGGGAAAGCCGTCCTTTCAGGCTCATCTCAAGCATGGCAACCAGAGCGTGTTGCACCATTGGACCTCCGGAAGGGGCTTTGAAATAGCTGTTATTTTTTTCCTCCAGGGTATGGGGTGCATGGTCGGTTGCGACCACATCGAGCTTTCCGGAAAGCAGAGCCGACCATAATGCCTCACGGTCTTCGGTCGATTTGACGGCAGGATTCCACTTAATCAGGGATCCCATGCGGTCATAATCCCGGTCAGTAAACCAAAGATGATGGATACAAACCT
>CAYWTT010000200.1:0-6856 GCA_964461245.1 uncultured Prolixibacteraceae bacterium
TAAGCAATTTTTTCCTGAGTCGGAATTTCTTCAGTTCATTCACCGACATTTTGGAGGTGTCAGATAAGTTGGTCTTTATCATCCTAGTTCAGTTTGAGCGCTAAGTTATGAAATAAAATTTAATAATTCCAAATAATTATTAAAAAAAATTAAAAAGTAACAGTTTGTAATTTTTATATTTTAGTAATAGTAAAAGATACTATAATAAATTTAACTTACAAATGGAATCATTATGATAATCTTAAATATCCATGAGGTTTTTTCTTACAGATTTTTAGGAGGCAGCAAAACAGTTCTCTCAGGGAATGTTCACCTCTATTGGGATTTTGTATACTGGCAGACGGACTCATGATTCTGTATCCTTCTGCAGCATAATTTTTTTAACATATAATAGAAGTGCAAGACCGAATTATCCTGCTTTTTCCTAATTCTTTTTATATTTTTGCGGATAACGGATGGTTAGACGGATTGAAAGCCATGAAGCGATACAGAAACATTCTGTTTTACATTGGAGTTACTGGTTTTTTTTCTGCTTTGATGTTTTGGGTTATTCATCTGGGGAAAAAGCTTGAGATTGGCAACAATGTAATTGATAGTCCATCTGGATTGAAGCCCTGGACAGAACAGTCCCTTGCTGCAGGAACCACATTAGAACATCCTTTTTTAATTCTCCTTGCCCAAATTGTTACTATTTTAATTGTCTGCAGAATTTTTGGGTGGCTATTTGAAAAAATTAACCAACCGACTGTTATCGGGGAAATTATGGCAGGTATTGTATTGGGGCCATCTTTACTTGGGTATTATTTCCCCGATTTCTCTTCTCTTTTATTTCCCACACAATCCCTTACAAACCTTAATTTAGTAAGCCAGATTGGACTGATCCTCTTTATGTTTATGGTCGGTATGGAACTTGATTTCAAGTTATTGAAAACAAGGGCAAACGATGCAGTTATTATTAGCCATGCAAGTATTATTGTTCCTTTTGCTCTGGGAATATGCCTGGCATATTTTATTTATGAGATTATTGCTCCTGAAGGGGTACATTTTCTATCGTTTGCTTTGTTTATTGGGATTGCTTTAAGTATCACCGCTTTTCCTGTTCTGGCAAGGATAGTACAGGAAAGGGGAATTCACAAAACCCGTTTAGGTGTCATGGTGATTACCTGTGCTGCGATCGATGACATAACTGCTTGGAGTCTACTTGCAGTCGTGATTGCTATTGTGAAAGCAGGTTCGATAATTAGCGCATTGCCTACTATCTTGTTTTCAGTTGCTTATGTTATTCTTATGTTGCAAGTTGTCCGGCCATTCTTAGCGAGGATTGGTGAATTGCATACCACCCGCGAAAACCTGACTAAACCTGTAGTAGCGATTTTCTTCCTGGTTTTGATGCTTTCGGCCTTTGCAACTGAAATAATAGGCATTCACGCGATTTTCGGAGGATTCATGGCAGGCTTAATAATGCCTGAAAATGTCAAGTTCAGAAATGTCTTTATTGAAAAAGTGGAAGATGTGGCAATGGTTTTATTCCTTCCCCTTTTTTTTGTGTACACCGGATTAAGAACACAAATAGGTTTATTAGATGATCCGGGATTATGGAAAAATTGCCTGATGATTATTATTGTCGCTATTTCCGGGAAATTCTTGGGAGCTACCTTCTCTGCCAAATTTACCAGATTAAACTGGAAAGAAAGTTTATCTATCGGAGTTTTGATGAATACCCGAGGATTGGTCGAACTGGTTGTTCTTAATATCGGTTTTGACCTGGGTGTACTTTCTCCTGAATTATTTGCGATGATGGTGATCATGGCACTTGTAACCACCTTTATGACTGCACCTGCGTTAGATGTGACAGCAAGATTGTTCGGGCAAAAAGCTGAAATTCCTGTGAAGGAACCGTTCTTGGTTGAAAAGTTTAATTTGTTGCTCTCCTTCGGAAATCCGGAGAGAGGGAAATCGATGATCCGCCTGGCCCACAGCTTTGTGAAACAGATTCCCGAATCGAGCACTGTCACGGCGCTCCACCTTTCCCCGGTCGACGATATGTTCCATCCCAATATGGATGACTATGAAAACGAGAGTTTTGCCCCGCTGATAGAAGAATCGCAGGTTTTAAAGCAGCCGGTAAGGACCATTTTCAATATTTCAGGCAATATTGAAGCAGATATTGCGGAACTGGCCAACCATGGTGATTATGACATGGTGATTGTCGGGGTGGGGCAGTCCATTTTCGAAGGCAGCCTGCTGGGGAAGATGATCGGATTTACAGCCCGTTTTATTAATCCGGCCAAATTGTTTTATCATGTTACGGGCAAAGAAAAGCTTTGGAATACCGCGGCTTTTGATGAGCGCATCCGTTCAATTCTGGCCAAAACAGATATTCCGGTCGGAATATTCATCGATAAAAACCTGACTTCTGCCCGTCGTGTGCTAATCCCGGTGGCGACCCATAACGATGCTTTCCTGGTAAACTATGCCCGGATGCTTATTACCAATTCGGGATCGAAAGTAACCATCTATGATCCCGACGATGTCACCCTGCAGGAGGGAAAACTGAAAACCGAACTGGCTTCCTTTAGTCCCCAAAGGCATGATCATTTAAAAATCCACAGGGTACCTGAAATCGGGGAAGAGTTCCTGAAGAACTTTGACCTGATGCTGGTCAGTATGGAAAACTGGGCCCACCTGGTGGAAAATCAGCATAAATGGCTCTTCCATATTCCTTCGGCGCTTATCCTGACCAGTTGATTACCGGATCTGATCTTATAGTTATTAATCAATAAAATGTCATTTTTTACTATGAATTTCAGCAGAAGATCTTTTTTGAATCATGCCGCACTGGCAGCAGGCGCCGTGGTTTCCGTTCCGGCCATCGTTTCGGCTGCCATTCCCGACAAGAAGGAGAAAAAGCAGGCACCGCTTCCTCCGAAAAGCATCATTCTTTTTCAGGGGGATTCAATCACCGATGCCGGCAGGGAAAAAACAAAGGAACTTCCCAACAATGGCAGTTCCTTCGGCGGAGGATACGCTTTTATTGCGGCTGCATCCATCCTGGACCAATACTCCGGTCTCGATCTTTTGGTTTATAACAGGGGCATAAGCGGAAACAAAGTATTCCAGCTGGCAGAAAGATGGCAGAAGGATTGTCTTGACCTGAAACCCGACCTGCTGAGCATCCTGATCGGCATCAATGATTACTGGCATGGGCGGAATGGGAAATATGACGGCACCGTTGAAACCTATGAAACCGACTACCGGAAACTGTTATCGTTGACGCGTGATATGCTTCCCAACGCCAGGCTGGTGATCTGTCAGCCTTTTGCTCTCCCGGGAACCACGGCAGTGGATGAAACTTGGGTAGAGCCGGTAAGGGCTTATCAGGAAGTGGCCTATACCATGAGCAGGGAATTCAATGCAGTTTGGGTGCCTTTCCAGAAGGTTTTCGATGAAGCCATTCATCATGCACCTGCCCGGTACTGGACTGCCGACGGCGTACACCCCACCATGGCAGGAGCCCATCTTATGGCTTCCGCATGGATGAAATCTGTATTCGGAAAATAGCAGAGTACCCTTTCCCGATAAGTGATAAAGTGCTGTTTAAAGGATGATCCCTTCCAGTCTTCCGTCTTCCATTATCCTGTAACAGGGAATGGAATCGCTGTTTGTAATTTTGCAGTATAGCAAATCAAGCGTATCTCCGTTTATCACCTTATCCTCATACAGACGGAGCGCTTCCGGTTTCAGCGTTGAAACGAAAGAGATGAGATCTCCCTGAGGGTTCCGGACTGCTATTCCGGAAGCGGGATCTGCGGTTATGCTGAAGTTGTTTAGGCTGATAGTGTCATCCCAGACTTCCGGTTGGTTTGCTGTATTTTCAACCTGGCTCAGCAGAGACGGTTTGATGAGGTTACTCCTGCAACAGACCGCATATGCCAGAATCCCGGTCAGGAAAATCAATATCACCACGTCTTTGAATTTCATCCTTTTATTAAACAATCCCTGTCGCACAGGGCAGAAAATAAAAATGTAAAAAATTTAATCCCAGAATATTAGATCATGTATGCTCTTTCTTTCCGGTAAAAACGGGTGCAAATGTATATTTTTTTTAATGCCTTAACATTTTCCTTCCGGATATTTGCAGGCTGATTAACATTAGCGTGATATTCCGCGATAACCCTTAATGGAATTCTGATTTCCCTGGCAGAGGTTATCTTTCCGAAACTTTTCGGGGTTGCCAGGGTGGATGCATGCACGTCAGTTGCTTTGAGGGTTTGTCTTCGAAAGTCAGGTCGCGGGTTGCACAGGCATCGGCTGCCACCGTGCACTGGCAGCCCAGGTCATGGGCAGCACGCATCGAGCCTTCCAGGCATATCTAAGTCTACATCCCGTAACAAACACAGGCACAAAAGCAGGCAAAGTCTGAAAAGTCGTTCGATCAGTTCTTTGCTCATCTTCGTGCCTGTGTGAATTGCAGTAATAGCGGAACAATATCCGTATTTATGCTGCCGCTGGAATGGGATTCTCCATCCCCGGTGATTTTATTTCAGCAGTTTTTTAACTTGCCGATATACATTTTCTCCGTTGAATCCCAACTTTTCATCCAGTACCTTGTAAGGTGCCGAATAGCCAAAAGAGTCCATTCCCCAGATGCTTCCGTTCTCACCAACCAGTCCGGCCAGCGTAACCGACAAACCGGCTGTCATCCCGAATCTCGGGATCCCGCTGGGAAGTATGTTTTTCTGGTATTCTTCTGATTGATTTCTGAAGAGGCCTTCGGAAGGTACTGAAACGACCCTAACCTTCAATCCATCGCGTTGACGGAGCAGGGCAGCTCCTTCCACTAAGGTTGCCACTTCTGATCCGCTGGCCAGAAGCACCACATCCGGTTTATCCCCGTCGTTCTGGACGATATAAGCTCCTTTTGCAGACTGTAAAGCCGCTTCATACCCGTTTCCGTGGACGGGCAGGTTGGTGATGTTTTGCCTGGAAAGGATCAGGGCGGTAGGGGTGGTCGTATTCTCCATGGCCAGTTTCCAGGCTACTGTAGTTTCGTTCACATCGGCAGGCCGGATGACCAGCATGCTGTTGTGGCCGCTATGGTTCTTCAGTTTTTCCATCAGTCTGATCTGGGCTTCCTGTTCAACCGGCTGGTGGGTGGGACCATCTTCTCCCACGCGGAATGCATCGTGTGTCCAGACATATTTGACAGGAAGTTCCATCAGCGCTGCAAGCCTGACAGCCGGTTTCATATAGTCAGAAAAGACAAAGAAGGTGCCGCAGGCAGGTATTACGCCGCCGTGCAATGCCATGCCGTTCATCAGGCAGGCCATCGTCAGCTCTGCTACTCCGGCCTGCAGGAAGGAACCGGAAAAATCTCCCTTTTTAAAGGCTTTTGTTTTCTTGAGGAATCCGTCGGTTTTGTCGGAATTGGAGAGGTCGGCCGAAGCCACGATCAGGTTTTCGATCTTACCGGCAAAAGCTGCCAGTACAGTACTGGAGGCTGACCGGCTTGCCTGGTTGTCTTTCTGCACAACTGAGGCATAATCAAATTCAGGAGCCTTTCCTGAGAAAAATTTTTCCAGTTTGGCAGCTTGTTCCGGATTAACCCTGGCCCATGCAGCTTCTTCCGCTTTCTTCGCAGCTGCATTCCGTGTCAGCATTTCGCGTCTCTTGGAATACAGGGCAGCCACATCTTCAAAAATAACAAAGGGATTCTCAGGATCTCCGCCAAGATTGGCTATCGATCTGGCATAAGAAGCACCGGCTTCACTTAGGGGCATCCCATGGGTGGAGGTCTGCCGTTCAAAATTACTTCCGTCTTCTTTCAACGCGCCCTTACCCATGATGGTTTTTCCGATGATGAGGGTGGGTTTTTCGGTCTGATTTTGGGCATCCTGCAGGGCTATTCTGATCTCATCGGGTGCATTTCCGTTGATGGTAACCACATTCCATCCCCATGCCTCATATTTACGGGCCGTATTTTCCACGGTAACTTCACTGGTCGTGGTTGAAAGCTGAATATCATTCGAGTCGTAAAACATGATCAGGTTATGAAGACCCAGGTATCCTGCCAGCCGGCCAGCACCCTGGGAAATCTCTTCCTGTACGCCGCCATCGGAAATGAATGCATAAGTTTTATGTGCCATCCACTCCCCGAAACGTGCCACCAGAAAACGTTCGGCAATGGCGGCCCCGATTGCCATGGCATGTCCCTGGCCCAACGGACCGGAGGTGTTTTCAATCCCCCTCATTACGTCTACTTCGGGATGTCCGGGTGTAAGGCTGCCCCATTGACGGAATTTCTTCAGATCATCCATTTCATAGAATCCGGCCAGAGCAAGGACACTGTACAGCATGGGAGACATATGTCCCGGGTCCAGGAAGAAACGGTCACGATTTTTCCATCCCATATCGGTCGGGTCGTAGTTGAGAAATTCGCTGTACAGAATGTGTATAAAGTCAGCACCCCCCATGGCACCCCCTGGATGTCCCGATTTGGCTTTTTCGACCATGGATGCTGCCAGTATCCGAATATTATCGGCGGCTTTTACGGTTAAATCTTTGTTCATGCAATGATCTTTTATAATGATTTAATAAATGACTTGTTTCGGTAAAATGGCGGTTGAATTACAAGGTGGAAAGGGATGTTGCTATGGCCTTGGCCATGAAAACACCTTCAATCGATTTCAGCTTCTCCATGGCTGCCGGGTTGATTTCTTGCTTGTCCACATCGATGATGTTATAAGCAATGTCACCCTTGTTCTTGTTCATCATATTCAGGATGTTCAGCTCTTCATGGGCCAGGATGGCCGATATCTGGCTTATCCGTCCGCGGATAATCACGCTCAGTCCGCGA
>CAYWTT010000201.1:0-6836 GCA_964461245.1 uncultured Prolixibacteraceae bacterium
CAGGTGAACAACCTGTTTTTTTTATCGCTGTCTAGTTTATGGAGGTTAATTACGTTTAAACCTGACATTATGACCCATATCCGGATTTCGGAAGAAATAATGATGAAAATACCGGGGATCCAGCTGTTTTGTATTGAATGCGATGTACAAATGAAAGATTCTCCTTCTTCATTGTGGAACCTGATCAGGGAAGAATCTGCCCGGCTGAGTTCTTGCCTGAAATTGGAAGATATCAGCAGTATCCCAGCAATAAAAGCTTCACGTGCAGCTTATAAAGCCTGTGGTAAAGATCCGGCCAGATATCGGTTGTCGGCCGAAGCCTTGCTGAGACGGACGATAAAGGGTGAAGAACTTTACCGGTTAGGAAATGTGGTGGATTTACTCAATCTTGTATCGCTGAGTTCCGGATTTTCTATCGGGGGATATGATGCAGAAAAGATCCGGGGAGAGGTTTGGATGGGGGTGGGTGAAGCGGCTGAACCCTATACCGGCATTGGAAGGGGAGAACTGAATATTGAAGGATTGCCTGTATTCAGGGATGAAGCGGGAGCCTTTGGCAGCCCTACAAGTGATTCTGAACGAACCTGCGTGGATAATAACACCGGAAGGTTTCTGATGGTGATCATCGATTTTGGTGCCCCCCACCTCCTTCAGAAGGCTGGTGATCGGGCAGTTAAACTTCTTCAGGAATTTGCTGAGGCTAAAAATATGGAAATTAATATTGTAAAAGGATGAAAAAAAAAATATGCAAAGTTTTACTGAAGTGGATGGGGTGGAAGGTAATGGCTGGTGAAGTTCCTGCAAAAAAGGCAATTATCATCGGAGTTCCCCATACCAGTATGTGGGATTTTGTGGTATCCTGGTTGTATTATACTTCAGTGGGCGGAATAGCACACGTGTTGATCAAAAAAGAGGTTTTTTTCTGGCCTCTTGGCGCTCTGCTCCGGAGTATGGGTGCTATACCGGTCGACCGCTCTAAAGGGGTGCCCTTGCTGAAACAAACTATAGAGGCATTCAATAGTCACGACAAATTCCATATGGCCATCGCACCGGAAGGAACCCGTAAACGGACCAAAAACTGGAAAGCAGGATTTCATACCATTGCCAGGGCAACCGGTGCCAAGGTCTACCTGGGCTTTTTTGACTGGAAGAAAAAGGAAGTGGGCTGGTTTGAGGATTTCCCGCTTACCGACGATGCCCAGGCCGACATACGGAGAATGAAAGCTTTTTACCGGGGAAAAGGGATGGAAGGCAAGCATCCGGAACAATTTACAGCAGAAGATTAAGCTACACGGTTCCGCTGAGATCAGTATAATTTCCCCTTGACTCATATTTCCGGAACATGTATCAGTTGGTTATTCTGCTCCTTTTCGCCCACTTATGGGGGATATTTTTTTTGCATTCAATTTTACCTGAATTTCTGATACCTGGCAAACAAGACCACATTATGGATATCAAAGTCACACTTGTTCAACCCGACCTGGTCTGGGAAGATAAAGCCGCCAACTTGAAGAAGATTTCCGGATTGCTCGGAGACATCGGATCCACCGATGTGGTTCTCTTGCCGGAGATGTTCACTACCGGATTTTCTATGCGAGTAGAAATGCTGGCTGAAGAGATGGACGGGCCGGCAGTTTCCTGGATGAAAGAAAAAGCCGCTGCATGGCAGGCCGTATTTGCAGGAAGCCTGATAATCAAAGAAGATAACCTCTGTTACAACAGGTTCGTCTGGGCTTCACCCGACGGGAAGATCCAATGGTACGACAAGAAACATCTTTTCTCAATGGGGGAGGAACACCTGCATTTTGTGCCCGGGAACCAGCGTGTGACTGTTGAATGGAAAGGATGGAGAATCAGGCTGCTGATCTGTTACGAGCTCCGGTTTCCGGTTTGGAGTCGCAACCAAAGCGATTATGACCTGTTGGTATATGCAGCTAACTGGCCTTCGTCCCGGCATGCGGTATGGAAAAGTCTGCTGATAGCCCGGGCACTTGAAAACCAATGCTATTGCATCGGCGTGAACCGAGTCGGAAACGACGGGATGGGACTCTCATACTCCGGAGATTCCGTACTGGTATCTCCCCGGGGTGAAGCCACCTGGATGGGAAATATGGAATCCACCCGCTCATTTTCCCTGAACCTGAGTGAACTTAACAGCTTCAGGGAAAAATTCCCGGTTTTGAATGACAGGGATGAATTCATCCTCAAGGACTCTATGCTTTGAGCCCTATACTTTTTTTAATTTCCGCTGCACTTTTTCAGATGCTGATTAAGGAAATCCTCCATTTTCCGGTAAAGGTGCATGGTGGTGTTACCTCCCCGAATACCATGATTCCGGTTGGTATAAATAGCCATATCAAACTGGATCCCAGCCTGAACCAAAGCTTCGGCATATTCCATCGTGTTCTGAAGGTGAACATTGTCATCGGCCGATCCATGGATTAGTAAAAGCCTGCTTTTAATTTCACCGGCATGCGAAATGGGTGAATTCTGATCATACCCTTCCTTGTTCTCGTTGGGAGTTCGCATATAACGTTCAGTGTAAATATTATCATAGAACCGCCAGTTTGTGACCGGTGCCACGGCAATACCCGCCTTGAAAAGAGCCCCTCCCTTCGACAGGGTCAATGCGGTCATAAAACCTCCATAGCTCCAGCCCCAGATAGCGATATTCCCCGGATCCACATAAGGTAAATGTGCCAGGTATCTGGCTGTCTCCACCAAATCATCCGATTCATATTTTCCAAGCTGCATATAAGTAATTTTGCGGAAATCCTCTCCGCGTGCCCCGGTTCCCCGGGGATCGACGCAAACCACGACAAACCCTTGCTGTGCCATGTATTCATTCCACGAGACTTCCCATTTATCAAGCACCTCCTGTGAGTTGGGGCCGCTGTACTGGGTGATCACCACCGGATATTTTTTTGCGGGATCAAAACCACCGGGTTTGATGATCCATCCGTTCAGGGATACTCCTTCTGAAGTGGTGAAATTGAAAAATTCCTTCCCGGGTATAGCATATTCCGTCAGCAATTGTTTCAAGGGCTCATTGCTTTCCAGTACCCTGATCTTTTTTCCCTTCCAGTCATGAAGGGTCACCATCAGAGGGGTGGAAACATTGGTGTAATAGTTCAGGTAATAGTTGAATCCTTTGCTGAAATCAACCCGGTTAGTTCCTGCAGCCACGGAGAGTTTGCCTTTCTTTTTTCCGTCCGCGCTCAGAAAATAAACCTCCCGGCGAAGAGGTGACTCTGCCGCAGCCTGGTAATAGAAAAGCTTTCTCACCGGATCGTACCCGTAAAAGGCCGTCACATCAAAGTTGCCTTTGGTGAGCTGGGCAATTTCAATGCCTTGCTTATTATGCAGATAGAGATGTGAATATCCGTTACGTTCACTGATGACCACAAACCTCCCGTCTTCGAGGTATACAAAGTTGTCCAGAAAGCTTTCATCCACATACCGTTCATTTTTTTCCGAAAAGAGCAAACGGCTGTCTCCCGTGTTCGGGTTGGCATATAGAACATCCAACTGGTTTTGACGACGGTTCATCCGCATGATCGACAGATAAGCCGCGTCAGGTGTCCATCTGATCCTCGGAATATAAATATCGGTATCTTTTCCGATGTTTGCAGTAATGGTGGTTTTGGATTTCACATCGTATACCTTAACCGACACTTTGGAATTCGCCTCGCCCGCCTTCGGATACTTGAACGTGGCAATGCCCGGGTAAAGCAAATTTTCTTCCAGTCCCGGTTTATCCCCCCTGAACATGGTCATGCTGAATTCTCTCACTGCAGATTCATTAAACCGGATGAAAGCCAGGAATTTGCTATCGGGTGACCAGGCAAAGGCCTTGCTGAATCCGAACTCCTCTTCGTAAACCCAGTCGGGAGCCCCGTTGATCTCTTTGTGGCTAACACCGCCATAGGTCACCTGACTTTCCGTACCAAATTTCAGGTTCTTAATGAAAAGGTTATTCTCCCTGACAAATGCCACACGCTCCCCGTCAGGAGAAAAAGTGGCCAGTTGCTGTTTCCCTTTTTCGGAAAGAGGCAGCAGCTCTTCAGTTAAAGAATTCCAGATATAATAAATAGCATTGAATGAGTGACGGTATATTTTCTCAACCTGAGTGGTAATCAGGATTTTTTTCTCATCGTCGCTGAATTCGTAACTGGTAAAATACTGAAAAGGGGCATTTTCCACTCTGGCCAGATCAAAAACCACCGATTCCTGATCTCCCGTCAAATAACTGTATTTCACAATCTTCGTTCCCCTGTCGGAAACGGTATAATGGGTACCATCATTCAACGGATGATAACCAGTTACCGACTTTTGTGAAAAAGTTCCTTTCTGGAACAGATCTTCCAGAGTAATTTTTTTCTGTGCCCCGACGGTAAGGCTGATCAAAAAAGCAAAAAACAGAGTTAAGATCGAACGCATATATCAATAATTAAATACTTACAAAAATCTATTGCAGCAAAATAAATTAAAAAATCAGTTCAAACCCAGCCTGATTTTGCAGTATAGGTCAAAATGAGACGTAAAAACGGGAATTCCGATATTTATTAACCGTTAACTGTTTGAAAATCGTTGCCTGAGCTTCAGTGATTCAGGAGAAAGTATTATCTTTGCGGACTTAATTTTTAGCGGATAATTACAATGATAAACATAACACTGCCTGACAACAGCGTTCGTGAGTTTGAAGCAGGAATTACCGGAATGGGGATTGCAGAGGCAATTTCCAACCGGCTGGCGAAAGAGGTATTATCGGTATCAGTGAATGGTGAGGTTTGGGATTTGACCCGACCGATCGAGACAGATGCATCGGTAAAACTCTTCACCTGGGAAGACCGGGAAGGCAAGGAGACTTTTTGGCATTCATCAGCCCACTTGATGGCCGAGGCTATTGAAGCTTTTTATCCCGGAACCAAATTCGGTATCGGCCCTTGCGTGGAAACAGGCTTTTATTATGACATTGACTTGCCCGACGGACAGCAACTTACGGATAAGGACCTGGAAATGCTCGAAAAAAAGATGCTCGAGTTTTCTCGTGAAAGGCATAGTATGGTCAGAAGCAGTATTTCCAAGGAAGAAGCATTGAAAATGTTTACTGACAAGGGCGATAATCTCAAAACCGAACTGATCGGGGAACTGCAGGATGGCACCATTACTCTGTATAATCAGGGTGCCTTTACCGATTTATGCCGTGGTCCCCATTTGCCCGATACCGGATATATCAAGGCAGTAAAGCTGACTGCCATTGCAGGGGCATACTGGAGAGGCGATGAAAAGAGAAAAATGCTGACCCGCGTTTATGGCGTTTCTTTCCCAAAGCAGAAAATGCTGGAAGAATATCTTGTCATGATCGAGGAAGCCAAGAAACGGGACCATCGAAAAGTCGGAAGGGAAATGGAATTGTTTGCTTTCTCCGAGTCGGTGGGATTGGGACTTCCTTTATGGTTGCCAAAAGGTACTCAGTTGAGGAGCAGGCTGGAAGAGTTTCTGAAAAAGATACAGAAAGATTTTGGTTATGAACAAGTGATGACCCCCCACATTGGTGATGTGAACCTTTATAAGACCTCGGGACACTATGAAAAATACGGCAAGGATTCATTTCAGGTGATAAAAACACCGGCCGAAGGGGAGGAATATATGCTGAAACCCATGAATTGCCCGCATCACTGTGAAATCTACAAAATAAAACCCCGCTCCTATAAGGATCTGCCTGTCCGATTCGCGGAATTCGGAACAGTTTACCGGTATGAACAGAGCGGCGAGCTGCACGGGCTGACCCGGGTGCGTGGATTCACACAGGATGACGCCCACCTTTTTTGCCGGCCAGACCAGCTCAAGGAAGAGTTTAAAAAAGTAATCGACATTGTCTTTATCATCTTTAAAGCACTCGATTTTAAGGATTACAAGGCCCAAATATCCCTTCGCGATCCAAACAAACCGGAAAAATATATCGGTTCGTCAGAAAACTGGGATAAAGCAGAAAGTGCTATTGTGGAAGCATGTGAGGAGAAGGGACTGAAGACATTTACCGTTTTGGGTGAAGCGGCTTTTTATGGCCCGAAACTCGATTTCATGGTGCGGGATGCCCTTGGAAGAAGCTGGCAACTGGGAACCATCCAGGTTGACTATAACCTCCCTGAAAGATTCCAGTTGGAGTATATCGGCTCGGATGACAAACGCCACAGGCCGGTGATGATCCATCGTGCTCCGTTCGGTTCAATGGAGCGTTTTGTAGCCGTCCTGATTGAGCACACTGCCGGAAAATTCCCGCTCTGGCTGACCCCCGAACAGGCTGTGGTACTTCCTATTAGCGAAAAATTTAACGATTATGCGCATGTTGTTTCAGATATGTTAAATTTTTCCGATATTCGTACCGTCGTCGACGACCGTAATGAAAAGATTGGCAGGAAGATACGCGATAACGAACTGAAACGGGTTCCGTATTTGCTGGTCGTGGGAGAAAAAGAGGAAGAAACCAGGACCGTGGCTGTCAGGCGACAGGGTGAGGGAGACAAAGGATCAATGACAATTGATGAATTTGCCGCCTTTATCAATGACGAAGTAAAGAAACAATTAACCGGATTATATAACTAATTTAGGAGGACCTTACTATAGCTATAAAGAAAACCTTAACGCGACCCGAAAAACCGGAAAGCAGCAATGATCCTGGCAGCAATTTTCGGGTCAATGAGAAAATCAGGGCTCAGCAAGTCCGATTGGTGGGAGAGAATATTGAAACTCCGGGGATCTATTCCCTGCGGGAAGCTTTGAGAATTGCCGATGCGCTGGATTTAGACCTTGTGGAGATCTCACCTAAAGCA
>CAYWTT010000202.1:0-6833 GCA_964461245.1 uncultured Prolixibacteraceae bacterium
GAATCTGAAAATATCCTGTTCTCCCAGAGCAGGGCTATGGCAGTTTTCAAATGAGTGGACCTGATCCTCCTGACCTGCGGCTGTTTCCTGCCGGGATGAATATGTGCCCAGCCGGGACCCGACTCACTTTCCCTAATCACCCACCGTGACTGGTCACTGAGAAGTACGGTTTTGTAACCCGGTTTGCCCAAAAACTGACGAAGTTCTTCACGTGAAACGACAGCGCTCCGGGAAAGTATCAGGCTGATCTCTTCCAGAATGGCAGAAGGATTCAGCGGACCAGTATACACGTCAAACTGGTTGTTCCCCAACTCCACCAGTGCTTCCTTCACCCCCGGCCAGTCCATGTTCATCCACTCCCTGATCCGCGATGACAGGTAGGAGCGATGGTGCTTCAGGGCGTTCAGTTTGACCTGTGTCTGATCTTCGTTCATATAATCCTGTAATAAACTTAATGGATTTCCATTTCAAAATTAGTCAATTTTAATGTTCTGAGGATCGGCTAAAAAGCATGGAGCAAGGAACTGTTTTTCAGTCTTTCAGTCCTTTTTTCACTGAGTCATTATGGATAAAGTCTAAAAGCTTTCGCTGGATATTGGAAATTCTTTTGAATAATGGCGGCGGATTTATGGAAGGTTTCTGAATTTTGATATTTTTGGTATTCTAAAATCAGGCAACATGAATGTCAATGAATCTCTCAAGTTTAGGGAAATGATAGAAAAAGCGATTGAAGATCACATAATTACCCATCAGGAGTACGACCAGATCATTCACATGGCTACCAGCGATGGTAATATTGATGTCATGGAACAGGCCTTACTGGCGGAATTACAGCGGATGTTGCAGGATGGTATGATCAAATTCCGAAATGAGTAGACTTCAGGGTAATTGTATATAAAGTTCATAAGCACGGAGGAGTTGCCCTAATTTTTTTTACACCAATGTCTGACTGATGTGGCATCGTTTTTATATTTATAATGAATCGCTGAAGGAGGCTGCTGAATTTCAGTCACATACCGGCATAGAAATTTATGAAGTAGTCAGGGTGACGAAGGGGGTACCCCTTTTCATTGAAGATCACCTGAAGCGATTCTTCCATTCAGGCCGGCTTTGTCATGTGGAAATTCCGCTGAATGGGGAAACGATTATCCGGTTGTTGAACCTGCTGATCTCTTCCAATGGAATAACAGAAGGTAATATCCGATTTTCCTGGGGTTTTCAGCCTGAAGGCAGTTTTCAGGCTTATTTTATACCCCATCACTATCCCACGCGGGAAGAGATCAGGGAAGGGGTCATATGCGGAATCCTGGAGGCAGAAAGGAAGGATCCCAACGCAAAGGTCGTACAGTCCGGCTTGCGCTTGACAGCTGACCAAATGATCCGGCAGCAAGGTTGTTATGAGATATTACTGTTGAATTCCATGGGTGAATTTACAGAAGGCAGCCGTTCCAATCTTTTCTTCGTTAAAAAAAACATTTTTATCACCTCTCCGGCGGAAGAGGTTCTCCCGGGTATTACCCGGAATAAAGTGATCGACCTGATCCGTTCCGGGGGAAGGAAACTGGAGGAGCGGAGTTTGCCTTTAGATGAACTTGAGTCAGTGGAGGCAGCCTTTATTACCGGTACTTCTCCCAAAATCCTTCCTGTCAGAATGATCGGAGATCTCCGGCTAAAGACGGATGTTCCTGAAGTCAGGAAGCTTATGACAGAATACGACGGATTGATTTGGCGTTACCTCCGGGAGAGGGGAGGGAAATAAAGGCATGGAGCAAGCGTAGTCCCGTACCGACGATAGGAGGTCGGGAGAGCAAGGAGCAAAGGGCATGGAGTGTTTAATGACAAATGAAGAATGAAGAGAAAAAATCTGAGCAAATGACAATTAACGAGGTGAAACTAATGACCCGGCATAGCCAAGTCAGACAAGAAAGAAGAGAATTTATTGGAGAATAGATTAAAAACGCATAAATTAGTTATCTGTAATGTTCAGTTAACTTGTAATAATAAAAATCAGGTAAAATGAAGAGGCTGATCGGTTTAATACTTATGACGGCACTGATATCCGTAGCAACCATTGCGGCAGGTCAACAGGTGGTATCATCGGCTGGTGCCAGTGCTACCGGGACCAATGTCCAACTTTCCTGGAACCTTGGTGAACCGGTGATTGAAACTTTTACCGGATCCTCTGTCATCCTGACCCAGGGATTGCTGCAGACCAAATTGGTGGTGACCGACATCAGTCCATTGGTCCTTCAGGAGATGACCCTGCTGGTTTATCCCAATCCAGTGTCCTCCTCCCTCAGGCTCGATGTCCGCGGGGATGTGCCGGCCAACCTCTCATTCAGTCTTCTCGATCTGAACGGAAAGCAGCTTCTGAACAGACAGGTTGAATCCCTCCCTGAACTGATCGATATGGCGATATACCCTCGGGGTGTTTACTTAATGAATGTCACTTCAGCCGGAGAGAAATCGCTTAAAATTTTTAGGATTATAAAGAATTGATATTCTGGTGTAAAACTGGAAGTGTTACGGAGGACGAATAGACGAAAGGACATAATGATTGAAAGACATCTTGTTCTTTTCTTGCCCTTTTCCCCATGCCCTTAGCTCCATCTCGTCTAAGCAGGGACTCTGCGCTCGTGCTTAGTGCTTTGCCAGCCGCAGCGTTTGCAAAGGCTGGTACCCTCTGCCTAAAAGTTACAGCCGGTCCAACAGGATCGATCTCACTACTGCGCTGTCAATATCTTTGTTTTCGCCCAGCACCGTTTTTCTGGATTCAAAACGTGCTTCAATCATGTCTATAGTATTTTCCGTCACACCGCAATTGGCCAGTCGGGTGGGGAGCCCCATCAGTTCAAAAAATCCGATGGTTTTGGCTATGGCCTGGTCCATCCGCTCATCTGTATTCCCCTCGGTGATCCCCCAAATCCGTTCACCGTACTGGAGAATCTTTGCTTCTTTTTGCCTGCGGCGGATATTCATCACTCCAGGCAGAATGATCGAAAGGGTGCGGGCATGATCAATCCCGTGAAAAGCAGTAAGCTCGTGTCCGATCATATGGGTGGACCAATCCTGCGGAACTCCCTGTCCGATCAGCCCGTTGAGCGCCAGTGTGGCACACCACATGAAGCTGGCTGCTGCGTCGTAGTTGGTCCGGTCAGTGAGTATCTTCGGGCCTTCTTCCACCAGGGTAAGCAGGATCCCCTCTGCCATCCGGTCCTGAAGAGGTCCTTCTGCTGGGAAGGTAAGGTATTGTTCCATTACATGCACGAAAGCATCCACCACTCCGTTGGCTACCTGACGGTCGGGAAGGGAAAAGACACATTCCGGATCGAGTATGGAGAATCTGGGTAGAACCGCCGATGAATTGAAAGACATCTTTTCCTGTGTTCCTATCCTGGAAATCACCGATGTGCCGTTCATCTCGGAACCGGTGGCCGGTAAGGTCAACACAGTACCAATCGGTATCGCTTTGTCCACGGTAATGGTATTCCGGTTCACGATGAAATCCCAAGGATCACCGTTTTCGTAAAGGGATGCCGCAGCAATGAATTTTGAACCATCCAATACCGATCCGCCTCCCACTGCAAGAATGAACTCGATATTCTCCTTTTTTACCAGTTCCACCGCTTTCATGCAGGTTTCATAAGTGGGATTGGACTCAATTCCGCCGAATTCAAGCAGCTCAAACCCTTCCAGCGCTTTTTTAACTTGGTCGTAGACGCCGTTTTTAAAAATACTCCCTCCTCCGTAAGTGAGCAGTACCTTTTTACCAGAAGGCAATTCCTGACTAAGCTTTGCAATCTGTCCTTTGCCGAAGATGATTTTAACCGGATTTTTAAATTCAAAATTGTACATGCGATAATTATTTGTTACAGTGAATACAACCGACAAAATTAGAAAAAGTTTAATTTCTGAGTTTTGGTTGTTAGGAGATATGAATTGCTGGCAGTAAGCCTGCTTCTGACTGAAAACTGCCTGCCAAACCGGAGCCTGACGGGTTGATCCAATTCATTAGAGAAAGGTGGTTTTTCTGAGTGAAAATGTTTGTAATTTAGGCCTGAATTTGAAAATGACAAGTATGAATATACCGGAGGATACACAGGAGGCCAGGCACCGGATGGTGAACCGGATCAATGGACTGTCGGACAGTGATTTGAAGATTGCATTGAAAAAGAGGGCTTTATATCAGCCTGAGGCAGTTGACTTGTTGATTCTGGAAGCAAAATCCAGGGGTATTATCCACAACGATGAGGATCTGCAATCCCCTGAATTCAATGCTCCTGCCACCGGTTTTACCCTTTTCCCATGCCCCGACTCTGCATATATGCGTGATAAAATCGTGCGGAGTTTAATGAGAAGCGTAATGATCGCTGCTATTATTCCGGTATATTTTGGCATAACCAAATTCGAAGTTAACAAATATATTGAAGGAAGCGCGCTGATCAGTCTGGGCGTGATCTGGGTGGCCATGGCCTGGTTTGTGATGGAAAGAAGGGTGAGGAAGCTTATTGTCCCGATGGGGGCGCTTGCCCTGCTATCCATCCTGTATGCAGGGCGCATCATGATGGCATACCAACATCTTAGCTGGACAGATATCTTTATTCCCGTTGTGCTTTATCTCTTTACCTTTTACGCCTTATATTATACTTGGTCTCTTCTGAAAGGAGAAGATTTTCATAGGTAAATATCCAAATTCTTATACAGAATATTTGGTTGTAGCATCCGGTTAATTCCCGTTAAACCACGATTTATCGCCGGAAATCTGCCGTTTGCCGATTTGCATTCCGGTAGAATAGATATGGTTACTACCTTTAAATCTTCAATGAGAGCAGGAAACATAAAAAAGTTACTTTTTTTTGCCCTTTTCATCTCCTTCCTTTTGCTGAATGTGGGAAGGGCACAGGACAATAATGACAAAAACAGGCGTAATTATCCGGTCGGAAATTTCGACAGGATCAATATGGAGGGAAACTACAGGGTGTTTTTTTATTATTCCTCCAGCCCATTCCTGAAAATTGAGGCTCCTTCGGATGATATGTACGATGACATTGAGGTGGATTCCAACAGGGGGATTTTGAAAATATCAGTCCGCCACAGGAATTTCAACCTGAACAGGATCCAGTTGCATATTGGTATACCTGCGTTAAGGGAGCTGAATGTCAACGGAGGTATCAAATTGACCTCAGATGGATATATCGAAACAGGTGACCTCGATATTCAGCTGGAGGGGGGAGCCAATGTGGATATGAGTCTGAAAGCCCGGAAAATCAATGTAAAGAGTGAAGGGGGGGTGATCCTTGAAATGAGAGGTGTGGCTGAAAGTCTGGCCGTTACTGTTTTCGGGGCAGGACATGTCAATGCCAGGGAACTGGAAACCAAAGAGGTGTTCTTCCGGGTGGAGGGAGCCGGTTTCGGCAGCGTGTATGCCACGGACCTTCTTGATGTAAAAATCGAAGGGGTGGGGAAGGTAACCTTCAAAGGCCAGCCAGAAGTTAAAAGGATCATTGAAGGACTGGGAAAGGTCGAGCAGTATTAGCTGTCTCGAACTCATGGCCACACTTCTAACCGGCTAGTGTAGCCACCATAACGGCTTTAATGGTATGGAGCCTGTTTTCGGCCTGGTCCCATACAATTGAGGCTTTGCTTTCGAATACCTCTTCGGTGACTTCCATGGCTTCAATGCCAAATTTCTGATAGATGGCCTCACCGGTTTTTGTTTCCCGGTTGTGGTAAGCCGGCAGACAATGAAGGAATTTGCATCCGGGATTGCCTGTTTGCGACAGGGTATGACGGTTAACCTGGTATGGCATCAGCAAAGCGATCCGTTCAGCCCAGACCGATTCGGGCTCACCCATGGATACCCACACATCGGTATATAGAAAATCACAATCTTTCACTGCTTCGGCCACCTGGTCAGTGATCCTTATCCTTGCTCCGGTAAAGGCAGCGATTTCCAGGCAGGTCTGCTGCAGCTTCTCTGATGGCTGACAGGCTTCCGGTGCGGCTGCCCTGAAATCCATCCCCATTTTGGCAGCTCCCACCATTAGCGAATTTCCCATATTATTGCGGGCATCTCCAAGATAACAGAATTTGATATCCCGCAAAGGTTTGGAAGCATGTTCCTGCATGGTCAGAAAATCGGCCAGGATCTGCGTGGGATGAAATTCATCGGTCAGTCCGTTCCAAACCGGAACCCCGGCAAAGGCAGCCAGCTCTTCCAAAACCTTCTGACCGTATCCGCGGTATTCTATCCCGTCGTACATACGGCCCAACACCCTGGCAGTGTCTTTCATGGACTCTTTCTGCCCTATTTGTGACCCCGACGGGCCCAGATAGGTCACATGAGCCCCCTGGTCGCAGGCGGCTACCTCAAACGCACAACGGGTGCGGGTGGATGTTTTTTCAAATATCAGGGCAATGTTCTTCCCTTTCAGCAACTGTTCTTCCCGACCCTCCTTTTTGGCCTTTTTAAGGCTGGCGGCCAAAATCAGGAGTTCATTGATCTCATCTGGAGTGAAGTCGAGGAGTTTCAGAAAATTTCTGTTTTTAAGCGTCATAATATGAATTTTATCGGGTTAATATGAAATTGTTCTAATTGTTATTATTGTTCATATTGTTCATTGGTTTGACTAATCGGTATTCTATCACTGTCTTAAGGAAAGAAAGAAGGGGGCAAATGTTATGCTAATCATAATGTAAAGTAATTTTGGAACCGAAGCGTTTGTCTTCCAGCTTCCGGGCTTCGGTAATGACACATTTTTCACCGCCGTTTTCTATGAAACGCAGGCATGCCCTGATTTTGGGGGCCATGGAGCCTTCACCGAACATGCCGG
>CAYWTT010000203.1:0-6825 GCA_964461245.1 uncultured Prolixibacteraceae bacterium
TCAGATGTAAATTTATGAAAAATTTTTTGAAAACAGGGGCACTTTTTGGGTATGCCCTAAGAAAACCATTACAAATTATGCGCTGGAGTATTTTTTTATTCATCATCAGCATTTTTCAGGTACAAGCCATTACTGGTTTTTCTCAAAAGACAGAATTCTCTTTGAGTTTTAAAAATGTGAGTGTGGCCACAATCTTAAACAAAATAGAAGATGAAAGCAACTTCTATTTCATGTGCAACAGAAAGCTGGTTGATCTGGATAGATTAATCAGTATAAGCATTGATAATCAGCCTATTGAAAAAGTTCTTAGTGAAATATTTAAAGGGACTGATGTTCAATACATTATATCAGGGAAACAAATTGTTTTGACTCCAAAGAAAACTAATTTACCTGCAAATGAAGAGAACCAGCAATCCCATGATGTTTCCGGTAAAGTGACCGATTCTTCAGGTGCACCTTTACCCGGAGTTTCTGTGGTAATTAAAGGCACCACTATCGGGACAATTACAGATGCAAATGGGAATTATTCACTTTCAAATGTAACCGAGACTTCAACTTTACAGTTTTCATTTATTGGGCTGAAAACGCAGGAAATTATGGTGGGGACCAATCTCACAATAAATGTGACCCTCAAAGAAGAGACCTTTGGGATTGAAGAAGTTGTGGCCATTGGATATGGAACTGTTAAAAAACAAGCTATTACCGGAGCTGTCTCTACGGCAAATTTGGAAACATACGTAAATGTTCCTGTAACTAATATTTTAGAAAGTGTAAAAGGAACTGTCGCCGGATTGAATGTGGGTGGAATTAATACATCAGGAGCCGTAGCAAATTTAACTATCAGGGGACAGAATACCATATCTGCAGGCACAACCCCTCTGATCGTTGTCGATGGAGCAATCTTTAACGGTTCTTTAGCCGATATTGCGTCCAGAGATGTGGCATCTCTGACAGTACTGAAAGATGCAAGTGCAGCAGCCGTCTACGGGTCACGCTCCGCAAATGGGGTAATTCTAATTGAGACACAGCGGGGTGAAGGCATAAATGGGAAACCAAAATTTGACGTAAAAATGAGCTATGGACTAAGTAATCAGCTTAACACTTTAGATGTTTACGATGGTCCGGGTTATCTCAAACGCGTTCTTGATATTCGGACCGCAAACGGATCAACAGCAAATCCATCCGATATAGCGCTTTACCTGCAACCCATTGAAGCAGCAAATTACAATGCTACGCCTGACCATAAACCCACGATAACAAATCCGGCAGATATCTTTTGCCAAACTGGTAATCTTGTCGATGTGAATTTAAGCGTTTCAAACAGCACCGAAAAGACGAATTACTATATCTCCACATCACTGATTAAACAAAAAGGTGTGTTGATAAATGATAAATATAAGCACATATCCGGTAGGATCAATATCAGTAGTGATTTGACTGACTGGTTTAATTTAGGCATAAGGAGTACATATAGTTTAAAGGATTATTCGGGCTATACGCCCACTTCCATGATGTGGTTGGTGAATACATTAAGTCCGTATGGTTCACTATATGATGAAAATGGTCAGTATAGGCAGCTCCCGCAAAGTACTACATCGTGTGTAAGCCCTTTCTGGTTGATAGCTACCGAAGATGCAGACATCAGAAACTTATTAAGTGGCATTATTTCAGCAACAATCAAAGTCCCTTGGGTAAAAGGACTTTCCTATCAAATGAACTATTCAAATACCTTGAACTGGACCGCCCAGGATCAATTTTGGGATAAACGCACCTACAACGGAGAAGGGAAAAACGGATACGGCTCTAGGGCTAACAGTCAAACCAATAACATGTTGCTGGATAATATGATCAAATACAATTCCACTTTTGCGAATAAACACAATGTGGATGTTACCCTATTGTATTCCAGGGAGAGTTCTGACTGGAAAAGTGCAACAGCTTATGCCGAAAAATTTGATAATACTATTTTGGGCACATACAGTCTTCAAAGTGGATCTGTACAAACAGCCACAACGTCAGGCGGTGAATCCAATGCAATTGGGATGATGGGCAGGGCAACATACACATACAACCATAAATATTCAGTAACTGGTACTATTCGCCGGGACGGGTTCTCCGCATTCAGTAAAAACAAAAAGTGGGGGGTATTCCCTTCAGTCGGGTTAAACTGGAATATTTCCAAAGAAGACTTTATGGAAAATATAGAACCTGTCCAATATATGGCATTCCGTACCTCTTATGGCGTTAACGGGAATCAATCCATAGCACCCTATAGCACGCTGGCACGAATATCTTCAGACAAGTATGTATATTACCCGGACAATTCATACACGATTACCCAGTATATCTCTTCTCTCGCCAATGATGACCTGGGATGGGAATCCACCACCGGGTTAAACTTCGGACTTGATTTTAGCCTGTTCAAAAACAACCGCTTAAGCGGAACTATTGACGGATATTTTACCAAAACCAATGACCTGATGTTTCAGTTGAGTTTACCGGGAGCTTCGGGAATGAGTTCAATTATGTCAAATATAGGCGAATTAAAGAATAAAGGTATTGAGATCAGTCTTCATTCAACGAATCTTGACAGGCGAGATTTTAAATGGTACTCTGATTTTGCATTTTCGCTAAACCGCAATCGCGTGGTAACCATTCTGGGGCAGGACAATGATGGGGACGGAAAAGAAGATGACCTGATCAGCTCAGGAATTTTCATCGGTAAATCACTAGGAACGATTTACAGTTACAAAGTGATTGGAATGTGGCAACAGGCAGAAAAAGATAATGGGACTATAATGCAGGGAATGCGTCCAGGTGACTATATGTTGGAAGATGTAAATAAGGATGGTGCTATCACTTCAACAAAAGACAGGCAATTTATTGGCAATATCAATCCAAATTTCAGATGGAGCCTTACCAATACTTTCCAATACAAGAATTTTTCATTGATGGCATATATATATTCGATTTGGGGTGGGAACGACTGGTATTTGTCAAAGAACAATACTCCTTACTATAACGGATATGCAAACTCTGCGGCCTGTAATGTCCCTGTTTATGATTACTGGACGCCTACAAACACCAATGCAAAATTCCCCCGTACCGATTATAATACAAATGCCAGATATAGAGGGACAAAATACATTGACCGGAGTTTTATCAAATTACAAAAAGTGTCATTAACCTATGACGCAACGGATTTAGTAAAGCCTCATGGAATTTATGAATTGAAATTCTCCCTTAGTGCCGACAACTTATTTACGTATTCTCCTCACTGGGTTGGATTGGATCCTGAAACAGACAGCGGACTTACCGATCAGGCCATACCTTCAATTCGTACTTATTTATTTTCAACCACAATTAACTTTTAAAAGAAATGAAAATGAAAAATTTCATATCCATCCTATTTTTCCTCTTCTTTCTTACAGGAACAATATCCTGTGATCAGAATGCAATTCTGGAAGAGCATCCTAAAGATTTCCTGAGTCCCGGAAATTCATTCATCGACAAGTCGGGTTTTGAGTCAGGTTTGGCAGATATTTACCGGAAAATCCGTCAGTATTTCTATGCCAATGCAGATAGTTATACTAATTTTGATATGCTTGGGATTGATGTAGATTTTGCGGCTGAATCATGGTCGCCTGAGTTTGTTTCATATTTTAACTGGAATACCATGAACGCCGACAATGACTTTGTGGATAAGTGGTGGGCGCGTTTTTATGCGCTGATTTACAGAACCAACGTAATCATTGACCGTGCTGAAGGGGATAATGTAAAATGGAATTCTGATGAAGAGAAAAACGCCATTGTGGGTGAAGCCAAATTCCTTCGGGCCTGGTGTTATCATTTCCTGGCCAACATGTGGGGTGGTGTACCGTTGGTGGTAAACGAAACCGCCAGCCCTAAATTTGACTATACAAGAGCTACACAGGAAGCGGTTTACAAACAGTGTAAGGAAGATCTGGATTTTGCCACCAAATGGATGCTTACCGTGGATAAACAAAAGGGCGGAAGGCCTCCGCGAGCAGCTGCCTACCAATTGCTGAGCGAGGTCAACATCTGTCTGAAAGATTATGACGGAGCCATCACTGCTGCCTCCCAGGTGATCAACGATCCCAATTTTCACCTGATGACAGAACGTTTTGGAACCTATAAGGATTTTAAATTCCAGGGGTATGATTATCGGGGACCGGCAGAACCATGGGGTGACGTTTACTGGGACCTTTTCCAGGAAGGGAATATGAACTGGCTGGAAGGTAACCACGAAGCCATCTGGAACATGGAAATGAATTTCAGCATCCTGGGAGGAGGGAACAATAAAGACGGAGGATATTTTGTGCTGGAAAGATGGTGGAATCCCTGGCCCTGGCATCTGGTAGATAAAAACGGAGTGACCAACATGTTAAAAGACACCTGTTGCGGTGCAGGAACCAATGTGCTGATTCCTACGGAATATGCCATGAATCAGATTTGGCAGTATAAGAATGACTGGAACAAAGATATCCGAAATTCCCAGTACAATATTCAACGGGTATTCTATTGGGTAAATCCAGCCAGCCAATATTTCGGACAAGTGATTACCAAGGAAAACATGGGTGATCCATCCGTTTATTACCGGACTATTTCCGCTGCTTATAAAAAAGCAGTCACCACCATTCACCATGGCATGTTTAAATATGACGGACAAAGCTATGACGGAGGCGGAATTTTTAAAGACTGGTATATCATGCGGTTGCCAGAAGTATATTTCCTTCGTGCAGAGGCCTATTTCAGAAAAAATGATCTGGTACACGCTGCAGCCGACATCAATGTAATCAGAAATCGTGCACAGGCCACACCCGTCGCCCCCGGCGATGTCAATATCGATTTGATACTCGACGAAAGGGCCAGGGAACTTTATATGGAAGAATTCCGTCTGAGTACGCTGATGAGGCTGGGAAAACTTTCGGAATACGTGATGAAATATAATAATGTCGCCATTCGTGATCATTGGGTTCTTGATGACCACCTGAATAAATTACCCATTCCAAATTCCGAAATTGAAGCAAATACAAAAGCTGAACTGGAACAGAATCCGGGTTATAATTAGCTTGGAATCAATAATCAATGCTGAATTAATTTTCAGACTTTATTTATTTCAGGATCTCCAGGAAAAATAAATCTGAAATATTAAGATTTATTTATAAGGAAGAGAATAGGTCGACTGGAAATGTATGATCTGACCGAATCGATCATTTTCATTAGCCTATTCTCTCTCTTTATAAGCTTATTGACAGATATAAGACCTTTTCGCACATCAAATCTGAAGCAAAACTGAATACTATATGTACCGTGTTTTTCCTTTCCTGGTCATGGTTTTAATTTCTTTACACGGAATAATCCAGGCCAAACAAAATCCATCTTTTTCTGACATCACCATTGTAGTACCTTATCAAAATGCATTACTTCTGGTAGAAACATGGGCGAATGAGGAAGGTCAGATTGATTTCAGGAAGGATTCCGTTCGTGCTGCACGATGCACTACGGCATTCACCGCCAAGGAGCTTGCCCGTTATCTGAAAAGGACATTGACCAAAACCGACATTTCCTTTTCGGAAACACGCCCATCTCAAGGATTTTATATCGAACTGGCCGTAAAAAAAGCAGGGTCGAAAGATTGTTCCTTCAGCATGGTCCCGCTGCAAGGCGGAATGCAGATTATGGGAGACGGAAGGGCCGGTTTGCTGTACGGTGGATATGAATTTCTAAGAATGCAGGGCTGGCGCTGGTACGGTCTGGGAGAAGAAGGCGAAATTGCTCCCCCGAAACGGGATGATCTGATCCTTCCCGAAAACAGGAAAGTCTTTCATCCGGACATGGACCTGGGTCGCGGGTTCTATATGTCGACCGAGCTGAAGCAATCGTCCAATTTACTGCTCTGGATGGCCCGGAACCGCCTCAACCTGATTTCATTCGGCACGGCGACAGCCCCACTGGCCAACAAGCTGGGAATGCTTTTTATCAACGGCGGCCATATTTTTGAATCCATTCTTGATCCTGACCGGCCCATGCCTTCCGGAAAAATATTATGGAATGAACACCGCGAATGGTATGGACTGCCACCAAACGGCAAACGGGAAAAAGACCAGGCGCAGGCTATCCAGTTTTGTGACAGTCAGCCCGATCTCGTCAAATTCTGTGGGGAAGACCTTCTTAATTTACTGATGACCAAATGGAAAGAAGCCGATCTGGTCAATTTGTGGGGATTCGACACTTGGGGTAATACCTGCCGGTGCACAAAATGCAAAGAACTGGGCAACAGCACCGATCAGTCCCTCCATTTCTTCTCAGCAATCCGGGATTACCTGAACACCGCACGGAAAGAGGGACGGCTAGACCATGATATGCGGATGGTTTTGTGCTCCTATGAGGGGACAAGTACGATGGAAGGCCCTGAAAATCCGGTTCCTCAAAACCTGATAGATGCCGGCGATGTGGTCACTTTTTATCCGATCAATCGTTGTTATTTCCACAGCTTTTTCGATAAAGATTGCCAGGCAAATGCAACCTATCACAAGGACCTGACCGGCTGGTTCAGCTGCAAACCGGCTATGGGCATGATTTTCGGAGAATATTACAATGTATCCAAATACGAGGACCTGCCGCTGCTTTTTACCCATACCATGACACAGGATATCCCCGGCTATTATAGGTCTGGATGCAGGGGAATTATTTATATGCACGTGCCTCTCGTCAGTTGGGGACCCAGGACATTGACCCAGAATTTGTATGCCCAGCTGGCATGGGATACCGCCACCGACACAGAAGTCTTTACGGAGGAAT
>CAYWTT010000204.1:0-6817 GCA_964461245.1 uncultured Prolixibacteraceae bacterium
CGAATTCGTGAAACAGGGTTTCCACATCATCATAGCTCAACAGGGAAGGTGCGTTGCCAACCGGTTTGGGGAAGTTACAGGTTACCGATACTACCGGTCTTACCTCGTATCCGTCCTTGTTGACAAACTGCTCACGGTAGTTGGTCATCCAGGCGCCACCCTTTTTCGAATCGCGCGGAAAAAAGTCCATATATAAAATTCCGATCAGTGAGCTGTCGCTGTCAGAAACTTCAAATACCTGGCATTCCGGATGATATAATGGCATATTCTCCAGTTTTTTAAAGTTTAGCCCATATAATTTGTGGGCCACTGTAAAAACTCCGTCCCTGACATTATCCAGTTTGAAATAGGGCCGCAACTGCTCTTCATCGAGGTCGTATTTGGCTTTGCGTACTTTTTCCGCATAATACCACCAATCCCAGCTTTCAAGCTTGAAATTTCCGCCCTCCTTGTTTATCAAAGCCTGCATATCGGCAGCCTCTTCCCTGGCCCGGGCGATGGCAGGTTTCCATACTTTCATCAACAATTCAAAGACATGGTCCGGGGTTTTGGCCATATTGTTGTCGAGCACGAAGGCAGCCCAACTGTCGAATCCCATCAGTTTGGCCTTCCGGAGCCGAAGGTTCACATACTGGTTGATCACGGTTTTGTTGTCGTTGGCATTGTCATTGTTGCATCGCATGTACATGGCTTTATAAAGCTTTTCGCGCAGTTCCCGCTTGTCGGAATAAGTCAGGAAGGGGATCCAGCTGGGTTTCTGCAAAGTAAACACCCATTTCCCTTCCATCCCGGCAGCTTTTGCTTCAGCTACAGCACCTTCCACAACTGCTTCGGGAAGTCCGGCAAGGTCCTCTTTATTCTCAATAACCAGCTTGAAGCCGTTGGTTTCTGCCAGCAGATTTTTATCAAATTTTATATCAAGGAGCGATAACTGCTCATTGATCTTTTTCAGCTCCTCTTTCTTTTCGGCCGGTAGATTGGCACCACCCCTGACAAACTGCTTGTAAGTTTCTGTCAACAGCCTATTCTGCTCGGGTGTAAGACCCAGACTGTCCTTTTTCTCAAATACCGATTTTACCCGGCCGAACAGCATTTCGTTCATCAGAATGGCATCGCCATGCTGCGAAAGCAGGGGAGCCACTTTTTCGGCTATGGCGTTCAGTGAATCATTGGTATGGGCTTCCTTGACATTAAAGAAGACCAGGTTCACCCGGTTTAAAAGCTCACCGCTCCGGTCAAGCGCTGCAATGGTGTTCTCAAAGGCCGGTGGTTCCGGATTATTAACTATAGCATCGATTTCAGCATTTTGAGCTTTCATCCCTTCGGTGAAAGCCGGCAAATAGTCAGCATCCCTGATCTTGTCGAAGGGAGGTACGTCATATGGAGTGTTGTAACTCGTTAAAAAAGGATTCATTACGGTACTTTTTTTCGTTTTTTGGGTGCAGGAGGCTGTGACTCCCGCAAGGGCTAATAACAGGATTATTCTTTTCACCGGATCATTTTTTATGGTTAGGTTGCAAACATAGTATAACTAAATCAAATTTAAAAGGATGGGGATCATAGAGTGATATTCCTCAAACATGACATTCAACTGCTTGATGGTACTATTTGTTCCGGTCGATTTTCAGGATCACCGATTCCAGCGGCCTCAGGTTCAGGGTGACTTTCCCCCTTCCTTTCAGGATAGCTAGTTTCTTTTTCCCTCCATTCAGCTGGTCGGTCAGTTTGTATGTTCCATCCGGAAGTTCCCATGTCCGGATAACCTTTTCCGGTACCATCAGGTCAAACTGACAGCGTTCTACGTCATTGAAATTACAGACAATGAGCAGTTTTTCATTTTCATTCCAGCGGACAAAACTAAAAATCCGGTCATTATATCCTGTGGTTTCTCTTCTGTTCTCGGTGTGGATTTCAATATAAGATCCGGTCAAAGCAGGTGAGCTGACCGTGAAATTCATCAACTTTTTATAAAAATTACGCAATTTCTTTTCTCCTGATGAAAGCTGTCCGCCGTTAAATTTGCCGTTGTTCATCCATCGCTGGTGGTGGGGAACGCCCACATAATCGAAAATCGAAGTACGTGAAGGTGACCCGAAACCTCCCGTCTCAGCAGCAGGTTCACCCACTTCCTGCCCGAAGTAAATCATAACCGGCGATGAACCGATGGTAGCTGATAATACCATGGCCGGCTTGCCTTTGGTGGCATCTCCGGCAAATTCCTTGCTGGCAATTCTTTGCTCATCATGGTTTTCCAAAAAATGCAGCATATGGTGCTCAATATCGGCTTCACGGGCAAAAAGCTCCGGAAGGTGGTCCGTCGAGCCTTTCCCTTGCATAATGTGCTTTAGCGTGTCGTAGAGATCCACTTTATCGTACAGGTAATCCATCTTACCCAGGTTGATATAATCCCGGTATTTGGAAGGATTATATATTTCTGCAAGCAAAAATGCATCCGGATTTTCATTTTTAATGATGGAATTCAGATAACTCCAGAATTCCACGGGAACCATCTCAGCCATATCGAACCGAAATCCATCCACACCTTGTTTCAGCCAGAAGCGGACAATTCCCCTGAATCTCTTCCATGTATCAGGTACAACTTTGTTTTCCCAGAAAGTATAATGTTCACGGCAAGATTTATGGGCGTATTCTGCCGGTAAAAGATCAAAATCTTTGGTTCCGTCCGGCTTTACCCCGAAATTGATTTTTACAGTTTCATACCAGTCCTGGAAAGAGGGTTTGGAGGATCTGATTCCGTTCCCGGTCCATTTTGCGGGATTCTCTCTGAATTTGCCATCTGCGAGTGGATGGTTTTCTCCTCCCAGCGGTTGGTATCCCTTCGGAAAATCGGGAACTTCAAATGCTTTTCCCGGGATATAATAAAAGTTGTTATCCCTGCTGTATTCCACAGTCTCGTCATCCGTGATGCCGAAATCCGCCCTTCCTTCCGGTTTGTGAAGGCTGTAATAATACCGGGCCACGTGGTTGGGGACGATATCAATGATCACCTTCATGCCGTTCATGTGTGTCCGTTCCACCAGTGCCCTGAATTCATCCAGCCTTTTCTGGGGATCTGTGGCCAGATCGGGATCTACATTGTAATAATCCTTTATGGCGTAAGGCGATCCTGCCCGTCCTTTCACCACATCCGGATCATCATTCGGAATGCCGTAAGCCTTATAATTGCCAACCAGGGCATGATGAGGCACCCCGGTATACCAGATATGGGTGACCCCCAGCGCTTTGATTTCCTGTAAGGCTTTATTGGTAATATCGTTGAATTTACCCACTCCGTTTTCCTGAATGGTACCCCAGGGCTTGTTGGTGGTATTGGTATTACCGAAAAGCCGGGTAAATATCTGATAAACAACGATCTTGTGGTTTTTAGGCAGTGCCGTTGTATTTTTTTGCTGACAGGAGAGAGTGACTCCTGAAAGAATAACCAGGATTATGATAATCTTGGGATTCATCGGTTTGATTTTGTGATTCTTCGATTGCTTGATGAAAGATAAATCTTAATGGAGAAACAGTGAATTATTTGTTTGCAAAAATTTAAATAACGAAGTAACGCCAGAATTCCAACCTGTGATGGAGTCCATCAGGGGATAAGGGAGATCAGGCCCGTTACCGGTTTTCATACATTAATTCATAGTATTTCAGGTAATTACCTGATGTGACTTCATCCAACCATTTCTGGTTCTCAAGGTACCAGTCAACGGTTTTCTCAAAGCCTTCATCGAATTTCACCAGAGGACTCCAGCCGAGTTCTCTATGTAGTTTGGAAGCATCGATGGCGTATCGGAAGTCATGGCCGGCCCGGTCGGTGACATAGGTGATCAGTTCTTCACTTTCTCCATAGGAGCGTCCCAGTTTGTAATCCATAATGCGGCACAATGTTTTGACAATATCAATATTCTGTCGTTCATTGTTCCCCCCGATGTTGTAGGTTTCTCCGTTGACTCCCTTCCGGTAGATCAGGTCAATGGCTCTTGCATGGTCTTCCACATACAACCAATCGCGGATGTTAAGACCTTTTCCATATACCGGTAAGGGCTTCTTATGACGAATATTATTGATAATGAGCGGGATCAGTTTTTCGGGGAACTGATTGGGACCATAATTATTTGAACAATTTGAAATGACTACCGGCAGGCCAAAGGTGTGATAATATGCCCTGACCAGATGGTCGCTGCTGGCTTTGGAAGCAGAATAGGGACTGCGCGGATCGTACGGTGTGGTTTCCCGGAATTTTCCCTCTTCTCCCAGAGATCCGTAAACTTCGTCGGTAGAGATATGATAGAAACGCTTTCCTTTCATCCGGTCTTTCCAGGTATACCTGGCCGCATTGAGCAGGTTCACCGTTCCTACAATATTGGTCATTATGAACTCATTCGGGCCGGTGATGGAACGGTCGACATGCGTTTCGGCCGCCAGGTGGATCACTCCGTCAAATTCCTGGGACCGGAAAACTTCCATGATGAAATTTTCATCCACAATATCCCCTTTAATGAACCGGTAATTGGGCTTGTTTTCAATGTCAGCCAGATTGGCCAGGTTACCTGCATAGGTAAGCTTGTCCAGGTTGAAAACCAAGTTATCAGGATATTTACTGACCAACAGCCTTACCACATGTGAACCGATGAACCCTGCACCTCCTGTAACCAGAATCTTCTCCATATCTCATTTTTTTGAATTATTGCCTTTCTCTTTTGACAGCCAAAGCCTTTTCCCATTTCCAAGCTGAAGCCATCATTTCATCAAGGCCTTTTTCGGCTTTCCAGCCCAGCTCTTTGTTGGCAAAGGAGGTATCAGCCCATACTTTTTCAGTATCGCCGGGCCTCCGGTCCACCAGCTTGTAATTTAATTTTACGCCGCTTGCCTTTTCGAATGCATGAATGGCATCCAGTACTGAGTATCCGATCCCCGTACCGAGGTTGAATATCTCAAGGCCGGCCTTGCCTTTGTTTTCGATCATCCGTTTTACTGCAACCACATGTGCTTTTGCCAGGTCCACAACATGGATATAATCCCGGATAGCCGTGCCATCGGGGGTATTGTAGTCGTTGCCGAATACACTCAGGCAAGGGCGGAGGCCAATGGCTGTCTGTGTGATGTAAGGAACAAGGTTGTTAGGTATACCCAACGGGAGTTCTCCTATCAAGGCCGATTCATGTGCCCCGATCGGATTGAAATAGCGAAGCGCAATGGCACGTACCGGAAAGGCCCGGGTGGTAAAACGGAGGATATCTTCGCACATTTGCTTTGTGTTTCCATACGGAGACCAGGCCTGTTTGACAGGTGCGGCTTCGGTAACGGGCAGTTCGTCGGGCTGCCCATACACGGTGCAGGATGAGCTGAAAACAATATCCCGGATTCCCTGCTCTTTCATGCCTTCGAGAATATTCAACATCGAAACCACATTATTCCTATAATACTCCAGCGGTTTAATCATTGATTCTCCCACAGCTTTGTACGCAGCGAAATGGATAATCCCCGACAGGTCGCCGTGCCGGCTGAAGAACTCTTTCGTTGCGGTTTGATCAGACAGGTCAAACTGTTCAAATTCGGGAATACTCCCCGTAATTTTTCCAATGTTATCCAAAACGGATATCAAAGAATTGGAAAGATTATCCACAATAATAACCTCGAAACCGCTTTGCTGCAATTCGACTACTGTATGAGAACCGATGTATCCAGTACCTCCGGTTACTAAAATCTTCTTCATTTTCCCAATTATTTCAGGTGAAACTACAATTTTCAAACGTTCAAAAGTAACATGAATTATCCATATATTTGCTGATAAACATGAAACGAACATTTTTAACTTAATTTTATGAAGATTGCAGTAGTGGGCAGCGGGTACGTCGGACTGGTCACCGGTGCCTGTTTCTCTGAAGTGGGTATAGACGTGGTTTGTATTGACATTGACGAACAGAAAATAGATAATCTGAATAAAGGCATCATCCCGATTTATGAGCCCGGACTGGAAGAGATGATCCACAGGAACATGAAAAAGGGAAGGTTAAACTTTACCACCAGTTTACCGGAAGCATTGGTGGATTGCGAAGTGCTTTTCATTGCAGTGGGAACACCTCCCGGCGAAGACGGAAGTGCCGACCTGCGTTATGTGCTGGCTGTTGCGGGGGAATGTGGCAGGAATATTAACGATTATCTGTTGATAGTCACAAAGAGCACCGTACCGGTTTGTACAGCTGCCCGGGTGAGGGCTGCTGTACAGGATGAACTGGACCGGAGAGGGTTGCAGATTGAATTTGACGTGGCCTCCAATCCCGAATTTCTGAAAGAAGGTGCGGCCATTGAAGACTTTCTGAAGCCCGACCGGATCGTGGTGGGAGTTGATTCCACCCGTGCTGAGGACATCATGAGAAGCCTTTACAAACCGTTTACGCTGAATGGCCATCCTGTCATTTTTATGGATATTACATCGGCTGAAATGACCAAATATGCCGCCAATGCCATGCTGGCCACCAAAATCAGTTTCATGAACGATATTGCCAATCTTTGCGAGATTGTCGGAGCCGATGTGAACATGGTCAGGAAAGGCATTGGCTCCGATTCCCGGATTGGGTCCAAATTCATTTATCCCGGGATCGGGTACGGTGGGTCCTGTTTCCCGAAAGATGTCAAGGCGCTGGTGAGGACGGCCGAGGAATTCAATTATGAGCTTCGCGTGCTCAAAGCCGTGGAAGCCGTGAACAACGACCAAAAATCGATCCTTTTCGATAAGATCATGGACCATTTCGGTGGTGATATCCAGGGCAAAACCATTGCCTTATGGGGTTTGTCGTTTAAACCG